>JADGAO010000125.1:5793-9535 GCA_015231995.1 Nitrospinota bacterium
AAAAGGAAAATGGCTGAACATCCCCTCCTCGTTGACCACCACAACCTCGCCCGGAGCGACTTCGCGCGAGAACTTGGCGTCTATCAGGTCGAACGCGCACGTTTCCGACGCGAACACATACGACTGCCCCAGCCGTCCGATGGATAGCGGACGGAACCCGTGCGGGTCGCGCACGGCGATCATCTCGTTGGCTCCCATGATGGCGATTGAATAGGCCCCCTTCACGTGCGATAGCGCGTCCACCACCTGATCCACCAGCCGGGTTTTCCTGCTTTTGGCGATGAGGTGGATGATGACCTCCGAGTCCATGGTGGAGCGGAATATGGAACCCTCTTTCTCCAACTGTTCCCGGAGCGTTTTGGCGTTAATAAGGTTGCCGTTGTGCGCCAGAGCCAACGGACCGTTGTGGTACATGATGGAAAGAGGCTGGGCGTTCCTTAACTCCGACTCCCCCTGCGTGGAATAGCGGTTGTGGCCGACGGCCAGATGACCGGTCAGCGTGTTTATCTTCTGCTCGTCGAATATCTCCGAAACCAGGCCCATCCCGATCTGGGCCGTATGGCGGGTTCCGTCAGATGAGACGATGCCGGACGACTCCTGTCCCCGGTGTTGCAGAGCGTAAAGGCCCAGATAGGTAAGATTGGCCGCCTCCTGATGGCCATACACGGCCATTACGGCGCATTCTTCCTTAAACTTGTCCGCCAGCACGATATTCCTCTTTTAACCCCATACTAAAAAGGATAAATCAGAAACCGCCTCGCCGGGGAGTTTTTTTATTTGTTTTGAGTAAGATCGAGCCCTTTGGGGAAATTGTCATTTCCCGAAAAGCTTCAGAAACCCGGAAAACGTCCCCGTTTCGTCCGTGTTAATCTGGTCCAGCTCGCCTGCGTCCAGCCACACGCCATCGCAACCGGAGCATTTGTCTATTTTGAGATGCTTGTAATCTATCTCTATCAGACTCATCCCGCATTTGGGACAATGCATGTGGTGGAGTTCCTTAAGCCGTTTCCGCTCCTCGGCGGCCATAGCCTTTTGAGCCGCTTCTTCCAGCATTTTTTTGCGGTCGAACTCGCGCTTGGCGAAATACGTGTCTTCATGCGAGCTTGGCTTATCCATGCCTGCTAATACCCCCGTAATCATAATCGAAAAAAGATGTGCTTATTATTCACGAGCGTGGCGCGAAATCAAGAAATAAACCCAGATTTTCCATTAGAGCGGGTTTCTAATTGGAAACTATCAGGATAAGCGATTGATTGGATCGCCGAACAGAAATAGAAGTTGGGGGGTAGGTTTGTTACTTTTTTCCCTCTTCCCTGGGAGCGGGGGGCCGCCCGCAAGCGTTTTATCGGGGCTAAACGCCCCGGCGAAACGCCAAAGGGGGCTGTCTCTTAAATGCTCGGCGTGGGTGTTTTTGTGCATTTGCAGGACGAGGCGAAGGCGCCATCATTTTTCCTCCCCTTAGTAAGGGGAGGTGGCGCGTACCCGCGCCGGAGGGGTTTAATTAAACCCCCTCGCAACTTCGTTGCGATCCCCCTTACTAAGGGGGACAAAGGGGTGTTCTTCACCCCGCCGTTCTTAAGGAAGAATAAACTCACATTAAAGGACAAGGCGTTCGAGGCGCTGAACACCTCGAACAGCGTTTGTCGCTTCTGTTTTACCCTGTGGCACAGCCCCAACAAAGGCGCCGCAATTTGTCATTGCGAGGAGCAAAGCGACGAAGCAATCTCTCAGATCATGGTCATCCGCGTTCAACTTCGGAATTCGGGTTTATGAAGCATAGCTTTTCAACACACCCCGGTTTTCTTTATGGTGAAAATACCCGGGAATTGTTGTAACATACCGTCTAATATTATGAAATAAACGCAGGGGGTCCAGATGAGCGCAATAATCGTAGATGTCCACGCCCGCGAAATACTGGATTCCCGTGGGAACCCCACCGTAGAAGTCGAAGTCCATCTCGAAAGCGGCGCATCCGGGCGCGCGTGTGTTCCGTCTGGCGCATCCACAGGCTCCAGAGAAGCTTTGGAGCTTCGCGACGGCGATAAAAAAAGGTATCTGGGCAAAGGCGTAAAAAAGGCTGTTGAAAACGTCAACAAGACGATAGCGTCCGACATCCTGGGCCTGCCCGCCGACGAACAGGCGCTTATAGACGGCGTCATGATCGAGCTCGACGGCACGGACAGCAAGAAAAAGCTCGGAGCCAACGCCATCCTCGGCGTTTCGATGGCCGTCGCCCGCGCCTCTGCCGAGAATTCTGGCCTTCCGCTGTATCGCTACCTCGGCGGAGTCAACGCAAAAGAACTGCCGGTGCCCATGATGAACATCATCAACGGCGGCGCTCACGCGGACAATAACGTGGACTTCCAGGAGTTCATGATAATGCCCGCCGGTATGAAGAGTTTTGGTGAAGCCCTGCGTTGCGGCGCGGAGGTGTTCCACACTCTCAAGGGAATACTCAAAGGCAAAGGATACGCCACGTCGGTAGGGGACGAAGGCGGTTTTG
Source organism: Nitrospinota bacterium (assembly GCA_015231995.1). GTDB lineage: Bacteria > Nitrospinota_A > UBA7883 > UBA7883 > JACRLM01 > JADGAO01. Next base: position 8,297 of record JADGAO010000125.1, read on the forward strand.
CGCCGAACCTGAAAAGCAACGCCGAAGCGGTGGAGGTCATTCTCGAAGCCATCGGCAAAGCCGGGTACAAGGCCGGCAAAGACGTGTTTATAGCCCTCGACGCCGCCGCGTCGGAGTTTTACGAAAAGGGCTTCTACATAATGGAAGCCGAGAAAAAGCCGAAAAAGTCCACCGACGACATGATCAAATATTACGAAGAGCTCGTCAGGCAATATCCGATCATCTCCATCGAAGACGGCCTTGCGGAAGGCGACTGGAACGGCTGGAAAGCGTTGACGGACGCTTTGCGATCCAAGGTTCAGCTTGTCGGCGACGACCTGTTCGTCACAAACACCCAGATACTCGCCAAAGGGATCGAAAAAGGCGTCGCCAACTCCATTTTGATAAAGGTCAACCAGATCGGCACGCTGACAGAGACGCTGGATGCCATCGAGATGGCCAAACGCGCCGGATACACAAGCGTCATCAGCCACAGGTCGGGCGAAACGGAAGACTCCACCATAGCCGACATCGCCGTCGCCGTGAACGCCGGACAGATAAAGACAGGCTCACTGTCGCGCACAGACAGGATCGCCAAGTACAACCAGCTACTTAGGATAGAAGAAGAGCTCGGCCCCACAGCCGTTTTCCGCGGGCGGAGCGTGTTTACCTCGATAGGCTAAATGTTTTCTCATAAACCGTGATGGAATCATAATGGAATCGGGAAGACGCTGGGCGTTGTTTGCGTTGTCTGCGTTTTATTTTGTATTTTTGACGACGGCGTCTTATTACAAGGAAAACGGCTTTCAGGATATCCAAAAGCTTGCTTCGGCGATCGAAGAAATCAACAAGGCGACGATCCAGCTTGAGGAAGAGAACGTTAAATACGCCAACGAACTCACCCAAATCAATTCCAGCGACATGTATGTGGAGGCGATAGCCCGCGAGAACATGGGTTTGGTCAAGCCAGGCGAGATAGTTTTCGAGTTCGTGGACATCGAAAAACTTTCCCCTCCCCAACATCCCGAAAACTCCTCCGGGAACGCGACGTAAAAACACTCTGATTGACCGGTTGCAAAATCCTTTCGGATCGTTATAAGCGTCCTTTTCGTTTTAAATAACCCTTTCAAAATAACCGCAAGGCGATATATACTTTCAATCTGCTTTTTGAAGCCGCCCCCGTAGCTCAGCAGGATAGAGCGCCGGATTCCTAATCCGTAGGCCGCGTGTTCGAATCACGCCGGGGGCACCATTTAATCA
>JADGAO010000126.1 GCA_015231995.1 Nitrospinota bacterium
CCAGAGGCTCCCTCAGGATGACAAAAAGCGGACTTCGCTCAGAATGACGACGGTCGGCCATTGTCATTCTGAGCGCACGAATATTGTCATTCTGAGCGAAGCGAAGAATCTATCAAATAGAACATTCTGTTCTACTGTGATCCTTCGGTCACAGGGCCTCCCTCAGGATGACAAAAAGCGGACTTCTTCTACAATTCTGAACCCAACGAAGAATCTACCGTCAACTTCAGGATTCACGCTAAAATCACTCTTGCCGTATAAACGGAGCCGTGACTTTAGAACTTTTTCCGGTAAACCCTATATGACGCCAATCCGTTCAGCTCTGCACGTTCATTCTGGGGCGTTTTGCATGTTCAAAGGCGCAAGGCTCATCTTCACCGACTGGAGGCTTTTCCGGCTTGCGCTTACTCCGTTTGCGTTAAATACGGCCCTGTTCATAGGGTTTTTACTCTCCTTTAACTATGTCGCCTATCATGTCTCATCGCATGTATTCGCGCAGTCGAATCAGGAATGGTATTGGGCCGCGTTTTCGATCCTTATCGGGTCGGCCCTGTTTGCGGTGTCCATACTGATCGTGGCGTTTGGGTTTGCGTCCGTGGGGCTGATCCTATCCGCCCCGTTCAACGACATCCTGTCGGCGGCTGTGGAAGAAAAACTTGCGGGCAAGGTCGTCACACGCCAGACGCCAGCTTGGGGATTCATCAAATCCACGATAATTAACGAGACTAAGAAGATGTCGCTTGTCCTGTTCATCCAGCTTTCTCTTTTTCTGATGAACCTTGTTCCCGGCGTGGGGCAGGTTGCGTTCGTGGTTTTAAGCGCGATGTTCATATCGTTCGTCATGGCCTACGAGTTCACCGGCTACACTCTGGACCGCAGAGGGTTTTCGTTTGCCCAGAAACGTATGTTCATCGTTTCCCGATTCGGCCTTGCCATGGGTTTTGGCGCGCTGGCGGGGGCCATATCGCTGGTTCCTGTAGTAAACTTTCTGCTTATGCCTGTGTCGGTGGCCGGAGGGACGATCCTCGCCGTTGAGAACGACCCAGCCTCCGCCTTGGATGATAAAAGGAGTCAGACGTAAAATGGATATCGCATTCAACAAAGAACGAGTCACGCTGTACCTATCGTTCAACGACCCATACAGTTTTATCATCGCGCCGATGGTCAAAAGCCTGTCCCACTCTTACAAGGTTGATATAGACTACGTCCCGCTCACTCGATATGACAGCTCTGGGCTGTTATCGGACGATCCGGCTATCCGGCGGTATTACCTCAAAGATGTGGAGCGTTTCACCCAAAAAGCCGGACGGAAACTGAAGTTCGACGACAGGGTTCAGGACTCCACGGCGGCGTGTCTGGGCAGGTTTTACGCCGAAGAGAAAATGCTTGGGCTGAAGTATATCAACCTTGTTTTGGCGACTAGATGGCTTGGCGGCAAAGACATTTCGAACATCGGCGACCTGGCCGACGCGGTGAAGTTCATAGAGCTGGACGCGGAGGGATTGAAAGACGCGATAGAGTCCGGCCGGTATTCCGCGAAACAGGCGCTGGCCGAAGAGAGGGCCATCGCCGATGGGGTCATCGGAGCTCCTTTCATGGTTTTCCGTGGCGAAGGGTTCTACGGCCCCGACAGGATTTCATATCTAGAAGACACGATTAAAAACGACCCGTCGCTTATCATCCATCACGACGCGAGTTACTCGGTCATCCAGCCGGAGGAACTCCACGATAAAATAACAAAGAACGCGCCGATTTTCGTGTTGGACATCCGTATCCCGAAAGATTTTTCCGCAGGGCACATACCTGGGGCAAACTGTCTTAACGCCAAAATAGTCCAGCGTAACCTGAACAGGCTGGATAAGGATTGGACGATAGTCGTGGCCGATGAAGGCGGCGTGGAGGCCAGCGAAACGGCGTTCATGATGGCGGGCGAAGGTTTTAAGAACATGACCGTTCTTTCCGGCGGGATGAAGTCATGGAAATGGGAGTTGGCGAAGGGGCTGGACAAGTGGCAAGACAAACTGCGTCCGTTGAAATAATCTGCACATCGAATAGCGCGACATGAATTTCACACGACATGCCGTTGTAGCGTTAATTACGGTGGCGATATATGCGGTCTGCTCCGAAGCCCAGACCTACACATTGACCGATGGCAATGGCGTTACGACCTATACGGACGCCCCGGCATCCAATCATGCGCCACATAACTCCACTACTGCGGAAGCGAATGCCCAAGTCAAATCCCCCGGGATGGACGGCTCTGAAAAGAACGACATCCTTTACATCGCCCCGCTGAAAGGCCGTGGTTTCAGCTATTGCGTTGACGTTTCGGTGAACGGGAGCGAGGGGCTCAACATGCTCGTGGATACGGGAGCCAGCTTCACTATGCTCACCGTGTCTTCGGCCAGAAGGCTTGGAATAACGAACCTTGACGAGCTACCCCGGATGCCCGTTTCGACCGCTGGCGGCGTGGCGTGGATACGTCTTGTGGAGCTTGAGAGCGTTAAAGTAGGCGGGGTCGAGGCTGTGAGCGTAGAGGGAGGCGTCTCCGATCAGATCGGCGAAGGGCTGGACGGGCTGTTGGGGGCGAGTTTTCTTGGGGAATTTGTCTATCAGGTGGATGGGCCGGGTGGAAAGCTGTCGCTAAAATCCCAGCGTGGAACTGGCGCTAACGGGGTATGGGAGAACGCACGGCGGATTGAGAAACGCAACCGCTATATGGAGAACATCCGGCGTTTCACAGCGATAAAAGCGAGCCTTGATATAGGCGCCCCTATTGACGATCCCGATTTTAAAAAAGCGGCTGGTTTCACCGGCGAGAATGCTGGCAAGTTAATCGCTTTTTACACCCGCATGTTGAACTCGCTCGACCGCAAGACATCCGCTGTTGGCGCATCTACCGATCGGCGTGTTTATCCGTAATGGAGGAATCCGCCCCATTAGCTGACGATAGCCAGCCTTGCCGGTTATGCGGGACGCACGCCGCGCTATTTTACAAAGACGCTCGTAGTTTTTACCGTTGCCCGTTGTGCCATTTCATATTCACAAACCAGATGGCTGATAGCGCCGCGCAGGAGGCGCATTACAAAGGGCAATGGGGCAATCAAGACGAGGCTTACCTGAAAAACCAGGCCGACAACATCGTCGCCGTCCTTTCGCGTTATGGCGCGCCGCTGCGGATTCTCGATTTCGGGTCGGGTTCCGGCTCGCTCGCGCGTCAGCTTGCCGGGCGCGGCTACGGCGTCACGGAGCTTGAGCCGATGATACACGGCTATCTGAAAGATCAACATTATCCCGCAAAGTTCGACGCGATAGTCGCCGTGGAGGTGATTGAACATCTCCCGAACATGTGGGAAGAGCTTGAACAACTCGATAAAGTTTTGGCGGATGGCGGAGTGATGCTTTTCGCCACGCTTCTGACAAACCGGTTTATAGACGCCGATGACGCTCGTGAACAATTCGCGGCCTGGTGGTACAAAGACGACCAGACCCACGTCAATTTTTTCTGCAACCGCGCATTGGCCGTAATGGGGCGGATCAGCGGCTGGACGATAGATATTTACGCCAACCAGCTATTCGTTGTCAGGAAGGGGGCGTAAGGCGCACTAACTCTTTCTTCACAAGTTCCACAGCCTCTTCTCTGGAAGTTATCTCGCCAAGGGCGCGAGCCTCCTCCACTAACGCGAGAAGCCTTCCAATCAGCTCTCCCTGCGGCAGGTTGAAAACCTTCATGATGTCATGACCATCCAATAGAGGTTCGCGTGGCTGAGGGGTGTTGAGCGAGTGTTGGATATAATCAAAAGCTTTGACTGCAGAGGCCCGCTCCGCAAGCCTTCGTCGTTCGGTCACTGCCGGGCCTTGTGTGGCCATCGCGTCCGCCACGGCGTGGAGCAGGGCTGGAATAGCCCACTCTCCCAGGGCGCGGTGAAACCTGTAAAGGCTTCGTTGCGAAAGCTCGCCTTCGTGAATGGCGTTGAACGGCCTCAAATGGTTTTTCACGAGAATTCCCAATCCGTTTCTAACCGCGCCCGGCAGGCGAAGCCTGTTTGCGGCATGGGTCGCAATGCTCTCACCGGCTTTCTCATGTCCGTAAAACGTAATCTCTCCTTCGTCGGACAAGCCGGAGCTTCCAGGTTTGCCGACATCGTGAAGGAGCGCCGCTATCTTGAGAATCTCTCGCCGTCTCCAGCCTCCGGCCACTTCTTCGCAAAGTGATTCGTTGATAATTGGTAGCCATTGCGTCAGCCAATCTGGAGGGTTGGCGAGTATCTTTTCCATCTGGGTAAGCGATTCGATGGAATGGTTGAATACGTCGAGATGGTGCCACTTGTTCTGCGGAGCGGAACGGGCGGGGGATAGTTCCGGGAACACGAAGTCGAGACTTCCATCCCTATCCATCGCTTTTATGGCTTTGTGACTGAACGGCTCGCAAAGTATATGGAACAGCTCCTGCGAAATCCTCTCACCGGCGACACCGGCAAGCAGAGGCGCAACATCAACAGACATGGCTTGTATCTGCGGCGACGGTGCGAGGTTGTGCGAATTCTCGAACCTGCACGCTCGTAATACGCGGACAGGGTCGTCGCGCATGGATGTTTGAGATACAGGGCGGAGCATTTTTGATTCCAGGTCGGCAAGGCCGCCGAGCGGATCGTGGATTGTGAAACCGTCGCCGTCGAACCGGGCCGCCACGGCGTTGATAGTGAAATCCCGTTTTCGCAGATCGTCGTCCATGGAGCCGCCCTGCATGAGAGCCACGTCCACGGTGTTAAACCGGTCGTTGCCGCCAATGACGATCCGCGCTATGCGTCTGCCGTCGTCCAGAACGACGTATCCCAACCCATGTTTTATTGCGAAACAATCGGCAAGCTCTACAGGGTCTTTATCCGTGACCAGGTCAATGTCCGCTACAGAGCGTCCCAGAGCGGTGTCGCGGATGATTCCTCCGACGGCCCAGACTGTAAAGCCATTTTCAAGGAGGAGACAAAGGAATCCATGGACGATTCCATCCATTTCTTCCTGGACAAGATGGCCTATCTTAGTGGCGAGTCTATCTGGCTGGATCATGACCCGTCCGGCAAGCCGCCTACCGGAGCGGGATTGTGGCCAGGAAATCGGCGTTGGATTTTGTTTTCTCCATCTTGTCTATGAGAGCCTTGTACTTGACAAAGTTTTTGTCCCCTGCCATGGCTTTCATTATCATCCAGATTTTCCGGAGGTCTTCGGTGGTCTGGAGTTTTTCTTCTTTCCGTGTGCCGGACTGGCCGAGGTTTATGGCCGGGAAGACGCGCTCCTCCGCCAACGCCCTGTCCAATACTATCTCCGTGTTGCCGGTGCCTTTGAACTCCTGGAAAATCACCTCGTCCATTTTACTTCCGGTGTCCACAAGGCATGTGGCGATGATTGTCAGGCTTCCGGCTCCCTCGATTTTTCTTGCCGAGCCGAAGAACTTGCGGGGGAACTCCAGCGCGTTGGCCGCCACGCCGCCAGAGAGGGTTTTGCCTCCCCTGTTGTCTGTGGCCTTGTTGAAAGCCCTGCCGAGGCGTGTGATTGAGTCCACGATGAGAACGACGTCCTCTCCGGCTTCCACCAAGCGCTGGGCGCGTTCCATCATCAGTTCCGAAGTGCGTATCTGCTCCGATAGCGGCGCGTCGAAGCTTGTTGCCACCACCTCGCCGCCTACGTTGCGCTTGAACTGCGTGACCTCTTCCGGGCGTTCGTCAATCAGGAAGATTATCACCCGCGTATCAGGGTGGTTGAACTTTATACCTTTGGCGATATCCTCGAGTATCGTGGTTTTGCCCGCTTTGGGCGGGGACACAAGCAGGGCCCTCTGCCCCCTGCCGATCGGGGCGAAGAGGTCTATCACCCGCGTGGTTAACGGTTTCGGGCCTGTTTCCAGCCTAAGTTTCACGTGAGGGTCAATAACCGTCAGCTTGTTAAACAGCGTTCGGCGCATAGAGACTTCGACAGGCAGGCCATCCACGCGCTCCACCTGCTCCAGGGCGGAGTTTGGTTGCTTCTGGTTTTTCGGGGCTCCTTTCCCCTCCACGAACATGCCGGACATCAACCTGTGTTTTCGGATGATATTCTGGCCCACATATGGGTCGGACGAGTCCATGGCGTAACATCTGTCTATGGAGCGCAGGAAACCGAATCCCTTGTCCGTGATGTCAAGGATGCCGGAAACCGGCTCAAGATCTGGCATAAGCTAATTGTAACCTTTGAAAATGGGTGTTAAGTCGCGCGCCGCGCATCATGGGCCAAACCTGACCCGTTGTTGTGATAAGAGCGGCTATATAATAGTCAAACCTTTAAAAAAACCGGAAGCGGGCATATGTGGCGCAATCCATTAATTGGAAGGATTGAACCCACGCTCCGCAGGTGACCTCGCTGTAAACAAACCGGCGAGGACCGGAATAACAGACTGTTGCCATGTTTCTGAAATGTCATTGCGGAGAAGCCTGCGGCGACCTTGAACCATCTGTAATTGGTTTTGCGGGATTGGCGTCTGCGCTCGCAATGAAATAAAAAGAACTTTGCAACAACCTGATAACATTACACCAGCCAAGTATATCAGGAAAACCCCGCCGGTAAAGAAAAAAGTCTGTGCGCGGGCCTGCAAATCCCGGAAAAAATAATTCAGTTTATTAACATAGAGCTGAATGTCGGATCGTCCATCGTAATAGAGACCGAATCAACCTGCATCTCGGGGCCGCCAAGGTATAAAACCCTTAACTCGACTCCACGCGCCCCTTTAGGCCCCACAGTGAACGGGACATCGAATTCGCTCCACGCGTTTTTGATATAGGAAACTTCTGGCGCGACTCTCTTTTCGCCAAGCTTCACGCTTGCGCCATCGGACACCACGTCCAGCAAGGCCACAGGCTCAGTTTGCTCCGTTTCTACGAGCGAGAGCCTGAATGTGGCGACATAACTCCCTGGCTTCAGGTTTACATACGGCCCGCATACCATATATGTGTCCTTGGGCTTTTTTTCCTTCAGGCTACTTCTGACCAGCCCGGATTTGCCGGAGCTTACCGTGTCGGCATCGCCTCCGCAATACATATTAACGGATTTGAACGTAAGGGCGATTCTCTGGAACACTTCTCGATCCAATTTTTTTTGGGCTCCGGCCTTGAACAGCAGTATCCCGTTGGAACGGTATATGATCCCGTAACGGCGATCCCGTAAAAGAGCCTGCGCCGATTCCATCGCGTAATAATTCACAGGCGGGACATATGGAGCGAACCTTACGTCCACCAGGACGTATTCATAGGCGGAGTCCAATGACGGATGCTCCCGCTCGAAGGTGTTGGCCCTGCCTCGCACATGCTTAAAGACGTCCGGGTGCACAGCCAGGCGCGCTCCTTGCGGGACAAGTTCCAAAGCCTGGAAAACCGCGTTATCCCTTTCGAAGGGCAAGCCCTCCAGGCTCATTATGCCCCAGTCATACTTGCGTTCGTTGCTGTCCCAGCTTACGTTCACCAGGATCGGCTTTTTACCTGGAGTGTCTTTTCTCCACTCGGTGGGAAGAAGATATTTGAACACATGGTCGTAAATCACCTGCGAACGTATCCTTTCGGCGTACAGGTCAACCGGCCGGTTTTCCGGGTTTGCCTCGCGGACAGCCTCGATGATTTGAGTCATCGTCCGGTATGTCGCCCCATAGGCCAAATAATGGCCGCCCGCCTTGTCGAGGGCGACAAGGAGGATGGCGGCCAAGGTGGCGTGTCCGGCTACGGCAAATACGGAGGCCGCCCTGCCGGCCATATATTTACACAGCTTGAAAGGAACCCACGCCGCAACGATCACATAGAAAGGAAACATGAAAGTGAGGTAATGGGGAAAAACCGGCGTCCTGACCAATATGTATCCCACGGATGAGAGAAAAACTATCAGGCCAGCCAGTTGAAAAGAGACCGGAGGGCTTCCTGTCCTTTCCCCGGATGGGCCGATCGGGAAAAACGACCTTTCGGACGCTATCATCGCAATATACCGGAGCAGACCGACTGCGAAAGAAATCTCCACGAGACACCCGGCCAGTTTCAGCGCCCCGCCAAATGGCCATGCGTACCTCTGGATGTAGAAATCATAATCAGGGGTTCCAAGCCAATGGGCGAAAATCCTTGGCGACAACATTGCGCCGCTTATGGAGACGAACCGTTCCATGACCTCCATCGAAAACACCCGCTTGGCCCCGACCGCGGTGTTTAACCCGCCGAATATTCCACCCTCTGCCAGCATGTAATAAATGTATGGGAAGCAGACAAGCGCGCCAGCCCCAAACGCCATCGCAAGGCCCTTTGCGCCGGCTTCTTTTCTGAACGAGTAGGCGACTATGAGAAGTGGAAGGGCGAGGAAATATCCACTGCTGTGGAACTGGGACGCGATTCCGGCGAATGCGAAGCCCCATGCGAGGTCGTTTACATTTTTTTCCTTGATGAACCTGCACAGCTTCACATGGAACAGCATTAGGGCCACAGGCATCAGCGTCGGGTGCCAAATCATCGTGCTATACAGGATTAACGAAGAGTTGACCGCCAGCAGGCCTATTGAAATCAGCGCGAAATAAAGCGGCTCCGAATAGAGCATGTAACGGGCGAAAAAAACCAGTCCCACGATGTTAAGCAGGCTAAGTATTCCGGCAATCACGATCGGGTCGCGGCTGACCGTCATAATCAACCCAAGCGTGTAGTTGAACATGGGGGGATGGGGCGGACCCATACTGCTGTCGGACGAGTGAGTGATAAGGAAATTGGCGGCGATGGTCTTGTCGGCCATTTCCATTGTAATTACCGAGTCGGGATTGAAATAAAAGATTGGAAGATGGTAAAGGCGCAACGCTATCCCGGCAAGCAGGGCCGCCGCCACAAGAATCATGGCCAACTGACCGGCGCCACCGGCGCGTCCCACATGGATATGATCCACATCAGGTACGCTTGGGGTAAACAATCCGCGCCATAGCCAGCGCAGTAGGGACGACGCGTAGCCGATGGCGTTGTCGAACCTCTCTCTTTTGTGTTTGCGCTGGACTGCCAGCCAGACCGTGAACAGGACAAAAAACTGCGCCAGCGGTTGCTCCCAGCGTTCCATCAAAATCCGTATTGCGCCGCCGATGTTGACGTCAATTTTCCCGAAGATGAAAAGGCTGGCGAAAGCGAATAGATACGCCACCAGCAAAAGCGTTAAAGCGCGTGAGAGCAGTTTGATCATTAAACCCCAATTTACCGGATAAGCGCAGGTTTGACTCTAAACGGGGCGTTTTCCACCCCGCTATCTTTTTCAAAAAAGTCAGGGGTGAAGAACACCCCTTTGCCCCCCCGAAACTCGGGGGACCGCCACAACGTGGCGAGGGGGTTTAATTACCCCCCCCCCGGCGCTGGAGTTTACCCTGAGCTTGCCGAAGGGCGCCACCTCCCCTTAACAAGGAGACCTTTGCGTAAGTCACGATTTTCATATTTTGTCATCCTGAGGGAGGCCCCGCGACCGA
>JADGAO010000127.1 GCA_015231995.1 Nitrospinota bacterium
GTACTGCAGGTTGTCGGCGAACCCGTCCATCGCGGAGGCCATCTGGCCTATCTCGTCGCTACGGCCCAGGTTGAGCCGCTCTTCCAGATGCCCCTTGCCCATTTCCTCGATCATCCCGATGACGCGGCCCATCGGCTGTGTGACGGCCCTTGTCACGATGATCGTCGGGATTATCCCCACAATCAGCGCCATGAAAATGAGGATCGCCGACGCGGTTCCCGCTTCTGTGAACAGCGTGTCGGCGCGGGCGCCCACTTGTTCCATACCTCCGCTGATATTCGATTGTATATCCCCAACCGCTTTGCCCATTCGGGCCGAAGTGCCCTCTACATCCGCCACGCGCTTTACAAATTCGCGTAAAGACTTGTGGTACTCGTCGGAGTTGCTTACCAGCGTAATGTTCGCTTCGTCCTGTTTATCCCTTACGGATTTGACGAGGGACATGTAACCGGCAAACGAGTCCGCCAGACTCTCCAGGTCTTTGAACTTTTTTTCCGCATGGAAACGGGCCTTGTATCCTTCGGTATCGCGAAGGTCGTCTATCCCTCCCTTGAAACGGGAGTCCTTCTCGTGTTCGGAGAAATGGGTGAGCACACGGAACATATTCTCCGCGTTCTTGTCGGTCTTGGCGTAAGCGGCCTCGGCGTCCCTGTGGGCTTCAAGCAGGGCGTTGAGATCTTTGCTGTATTCCTGCACGGCCTTCCCGATGGAGTTGAGGGCGGGCATGTCGGAGTCGTCCAGGTATTTATTGGCGCTGATGACCTTGAAATCCTCAGCGTATTCGCTGATGAGCGCTTTTATCTCCTTGACCTGAGTCTCCTTGAATGTCTCGCTTTTGCCGCCATAGAGCATGATGTCGGCCTGGGCGGACTTCAACTCGAAAATCATCGTTTCCAGTTCCAGGAACTGGAGGTTGAGAGTGGAAACACCGGTTAGCCTGTCTATGTAGATGTAGGCGGATATTCCCAGTATCAAGGCGAGGGCTATCAGGCTTCCGTGGCTGTTGTAGAGTTTAATCTTCAGGCTCAACCGTTTGCCCGCCGCGCCGAACGACACAGCCAGCGGGGCGGCCACAAGGGCCGCGACGGCGATTATTATTATCCAGAACGTGTATGAGAAAGAGGCCTTTTTCCCTCCCGCGACTTTTTCCTGGGCTTTCCCGGCGCGCAGGCGCAGGGGGTCGGCAGACAGGGTTCTAAGGCTGTCATCATCGGCGACAGATAACAGCGCCGATGAAAACTGCGTCACCTCTTTGGCTGAACCGTTCTCAACGGAATACGCGACAGGAGCCGTGAAAAGGAGAAGGGCAAACATAGCGGCGAACGAGAATTTCTTCATCTGCGCTAACCTTGTTGAAAGTTGAAGTAATGAGAAACTGGGCAAATGCGGCTTGAATTGCATAATCTAATTTGCCGTCACCCGAAAATCAAGAAGATATTCATATAAAATGATAATAAAAATCTTAGCCTCGATTGCAGGACTGTAACGGCGGGGTGACACGCCCTTCGTCATTTGCGTATTTGACGCCATAGAGGCTCTGGGCGAGTTGAAGCGCCGCGTGTCAGCGATAGAAGCATTAACGTTTGGCAAGGGTTGGGCCGCTGATTTTCGCATATTTTTCGGATCGCAGGCAGGTTGGCAGGCCTATTTGCCCCGATATCTCTGATTAAGCGTAATTTTCGCTTGACTCCAGGGGCGAATTTTAGGACTATTAAAAGTTCGAGGATTGGGCGCGTAGCTCAGGGGGAGAGCGCTTGCTTGACACGCAAGAGGTCGGTGGTTCGATACCACCCGTGCCCACCATTGTTTGCACTGCGCCTGGAGCGCATGTTTTAACTGGGACGGAAAGCTCGTTATGACCGGGAGCGCCGTCGCGATAGATGGAGGTTTTCCGTATTAAGCAGTTAAGGATCAACAACCAGATCAGGTCCCGTGAAGTGATGGTTGTGGGCGCCGAGGGGAGCCAGCTTGGCGTAATGTCGGTGGATGAGGCTATCGGTCATGCGTTAGAGGCGGAGATGGATTTGGTGGAGGTTTCTCCAAACTCCAATCCACCCGTGTGCAAGATAATGGACTACGGTAAATTCAAGTACCGGCAGAACAAAAAAGCGCATGACGCGAAAAAGAAGCAGAAAATAATAAAGATAAAAGAAGTTAAGACGACGCCCGGCACAGAAGAGCACGACTATCAGTTCAAGCTCAGCCACGCAAAGAGGTTTTTGGCCGATGGCGACAAGGTGAAGGTCGCGGTCTTCTTCCGTGGCCGGGAGATAACGCATACGGAGCTGGGTTTAAGACTGCTTAAAAGGTTCGAAGAAGACCTGCGCGAAGACGGCGTGCTGGAGCAGGAAGCAAGGCAGGAGGGAAGGAACCTCCATATTATTTTCGCTCCCAAGCCGGTCGCAGACGTGAAGAAGGTCAGGCAAAAGGATGGCGACGTCGCTGGCGACGAAGCGTCCACAACGGATAATAGCGAGACGGAAGGAGCTGTTTGAAAAGTGTTAAAGACTCATAAGGGAGCCGCCAAGCGGTTCAGGGTTACAGGGTCGGGCAAAGTGAAGCATAAGAAGGCTTTCCTTCGCCACATCCTGACGAAGAAGTCCTCCAAGGGCAAGCGCAAGCTTCGCCAGGCCGGCATGGTTGACAAGGCCGATATCAAGTCAATTAAAGGAATGCTTCCCTACTCCTTCTAGGATGCGGGACGTTTTATAACGGGAGATAACGTAAGATGCCGAGGTCTACAAACAATCCTGCTTCGAGAGACCGCAGGAAAAAAATGCTTAAGATGGCCAGTGGCTATTTTGGAGCGCGCGGAAGCCAGTACCAGAAAGCCAAAGAGGCCGTCACCCACGCCCTTAAATACGCCTACCGCGACAGGCGCGCGCGCAAGCGTAATTTCAGGTCGTTGTGGATCGTCAGGATCAACGCCGCCACTCGCGCCGTTGGGATGTCCTATTCCAGGTTCATCGAAGGCCTCACGAAGGCCAACGTGAGCGTGGACAGGAAAATCATGGCCGACCTCGCGGTTAAGGAGCCTGCGGCCTTTTTGAAGCTCGTCGAGATAGCGAAGAAAACGTTGGGCGAGGCCAAAGCCGCCTGACTTTTCGTTAAAAGTCTATCGAAGGTTTGCGGTACTGCCCCGGCGGAGCCGCGAACCTTTTTTTATTTGGATGGGTATGGGCGATATTTCGATCTCTGGAGAGCTTGACCGCCTCAAGTCCGAATCGCTGGCGCAGATAGCCTCTGCCGGTTCTATGGACGATGTGGAAAAGCTCCGGGTCTTTTTGTTGGGCCGCAAGGGTGAGATCACCTCCCGTTTAAAAACGCTCTCGTCGCTTTCGCAGGAGGAGCGTCCCGCCGCCGGAGCCGCGCTCAACGCGGTGAAAAACTCTATTGAAGAGGCCCTCTCCGAACGCGCCTCGTCCATGAAGAAAAAAGAGGTCACGGAACGCCTGGAACGCGAAGAATTCGACGTCACGCTTCCCGGCAGGCCGGTGGGCGACGGCGGCTTCCATCCAATCGGCGCGGTGATGGACGAACTGATTGGCATATTTCAGGAACTCGGTTTTTCCGTAGTGGAAGGGCCGGAGATCGAGACGGACGAATACAACTTCCAGATGCTCAATTTCCCAGACGACCATCCCGCGCGGGACATGCAGGACACTTTCTATGTCCAGAACGGCGCGAGGCTTTTACGCACGCACACGTCGCCTGTGCAGATACACGCCATGCTTAAACGTAAACCGCCGCTATCCGTTATCGCGCCGGGCAGGGTTTACAGGTGCGATTCGGACATAACGCATTCCCCGGTCTTCCATCAGTTGGAAGGCTTCCATATCGCTAAGGATGTAAACTTCGGCCACCTCAAAGGGATACTGGAGCTTTTCATCCACAGGCTTTACGGCAAAAACACAAAGCTCAGGTTCCGCCCGAGCTTCTTCCCGTTCACCGAGCCGTCGGCGGAAGTGGACGTAAGTTGCCAGATATGCAGTGGGAAGGGTTGCAGGGTTTGCAAAGGCTCCGGCTGGCTGGAGATTCTTGGGGCCGGGATGATAGATCCCAACGTCCTTAAAGCGGTCGGCTACGATTCGGAAAAATGGACAGGGTTTGCGTTCGGTATGGGTATCGAGCGCGTGGCCATGCTCAAGTACGGGATTGACGACATCCGACTGCTGTACGAAAACGACATCAAATTTATTTCGCAGTTTTAAACATGCTTATATCGTATCTTTGGCTTAAAGAACTGGTTGATTTCGACCTTTCGCCGGAGGAGCTTGCGCATACCCTGACCGGGCTTGGTCTTGAGACTGTAATCCGTGACGACCGCCGAGGTTGGCATAAGGATATCGTTATCGGACTGGTGAAAGAGGTGATCCTCCATCCCAACGCGGACAAGTTGCGTATTTGCACTGTGGACGCAGGGGGAGTTGATAAAAAAATCGTCTGTGGCGCGCCAAACGTCGCCGCTGGGCAATTCGTGCCCGTCGCATTGCCTGGAACCGTTCTTCCCGATGGGTTGAAAATCGAACCCCGGAAGGTTCGAGGGGAGTTCTCGGAGGGAATGATCTGTTCCGAGGCGGAGCTGAAACTTTCCGAAGACCACGATGGGATAATGGTTCTCGAAGGGAAACTCAAACCGGGCGAGAAACTCGCCGACAGGTTCGAGGTTTGCGATGTGATTCTGGAGACCGATCTTACGCCCAACCGTGGCGACTGTCTGAACATGATCGGTATCGCGCGGGAAGTTTCTGCGGCTGTGGGCGGTTCGTTGAAAAAACCGACTGCGCCTATCACCGAATCGAATGAGGATATCGGCAAGTCCGCTAGCGTGGAAATAACCGCGCCGGAATTCTGCCCCCGTTACACGGCGCGGATGATAAAAGGCGTGAAGGTTGGGCCATCGCCTTTCTGGATGCGCCGCAGGCTTATGGCTCTTGGCGTGCGGCCCATCAACAACATCGTGGACATCACCAACTATGTCCTTATGGAGACGGGGCATCCCCTGCACGCTTTCGACCATTCCGAAATCAGAGGCTCAAAAATAATAGTCCGCAAAGCTGGAGACGGCGAGCGTTTCACGACGCTGGATGGCAAAGAGCGGACGCTCAACCCCGGCAATCTTGTCATAGCCGACGGGGAGCGGGCCGTTGCTTTGGCTGGGGTGATGGGGGGGCTTAATTCCGAGGTTAAAGCCACCACGCGTGACGTATTGCTGGAGGCCGCTTTTTTCGCTCCATCATGCATCCGCAGGACAGCCAAGGCGCTTGGAATATCGTCGGAGTCGTCGTACAGGTTCGAACGCGGAACGGATGTCGAGGGCCTGCTATATGCTTCAGACCGCGCCACAAGCCTTCTTCAGACATTAGGCGGCGGCGAGGTTTCCAAGGGCAGGGTGGATGTCTATCCAAACCCTGTCTCGAAAAAGGTGGCCACGCTTCGTTTCGCGCGGCTGAATTCCATTCTTGGAATCACTGTCGGAAAAGAGATCGCCACCGGTATCCTGCAAAGGCTAGAACTGGATGTTAAACGCCAGGACGAAAACTCCGTCACCGTCGAGGTTCCACATTTCCGTTTCGATCTGGAACGTGAGATTGACCTGATAGAAGAAGTTGCCCGTCATAACGGTTACGACAAGCTGATAACGTCCATCCCGCAAGTGGCCGCAGGCGATGTGGAGGAGGATGTCTGCTTTAACATCAGGCGCGTCTTGAGAAGGCATCTGCGAGCCATCGGCATGTACGAAGGTGTGCGATACACCTTCATAAGCCTGCCTGACCTCGACAAGATAAGGTTGTCGGGCGACCATCCCCTGCGAGCTGTCGTGCCGATAGACAATCCGCTTTCGTCCGAATGGACGCATATGCGTCCGACGTTAATTCCGGGCCTCGTATCCTCGGCGCGGGAGGCTGTGGACATGCGGTTTTTCGAGATAGGCAAAGTGTTCGCTGTAAGAGGGAAGGGCGAGGCCCCCTCCGAGAGGTGGAAACTTGGCGGGATGATTTCGGAAATCGTGAAGACCGGGATATGGAGCGGCAGGGCGGGCAAACGCGATTTTTATCATCTCAAAGGCGTCGTCCAATCTGTTTTGGATTTTCTGGGAATCGGGGGCGTCTGTGCGTTGAGTCCGTCGGATCATCCCTTTTATTATCCTAAACGGCAGTCGGACATCATCATAAACGGCAGGGCTGTCGGCCATTTCGGGCAGATACATCCAGAGACTCTCGAATCGTACTCTGTTCCTCAGGAGATTTTTGTTTTCGAGATAGACCTTGACGGTTTGGCGGCGGTGAAACCTGCGCCGAAGATTTATTCGCAGTTGTCGCGGTTCCCATCTGTCAAACGGGACATCGCCCTTGTGGTGGACACGTCGGTGACCTGCGAAAGTCTGATATATTCCATACGAAGCCACGGCGCGCCCTACGCCCGTGAGGTGGAGGCGTTCGACATCTACCGAGGGGAGCGGCTGGGGGCCGATAAGAAGAGCCTCGCCTTTTTTATGGAGTTCCGCGACGACACGCGGACGCTGACGGACGAAGAGGCCGACCGTATTTTCGAGAAGATCGTCGTCGGCGTTAAGGAAGATTGCGGAGCTCAGTTGCGGGCCTGAAAAGGTTTTGAAGGACAACCGCCTGTTTGTCATTTTGAACGCAATATTGTCATTCTGAGCGCCAGCGAAGAATCCATCGAAAGAATGTTTTATTCTACTTTGATCCTTCTGTCGCACAGGCTCCCTCAGGATGACAAAAAAACCGTCCGGTCTGACAACCGAACGGCTAAATAATAAATTGGCTCCCCGGGAGGGACTCGAACCCCCGACCAAGCGGTTAACAGCCGCTTGCTCTACCGACTGAGCTACCGAGGAATGAACTAGAAATTTTATTTGATTATGGTTTGAAAGTCAAAATCCATTTAACAAAAATCTGCGGGAACACCCCTTTTTTTATCGCCGCAAGTCCTTCGGCTAGCGTTAAAACGGTTGTGGCCACACCATAATGTGCCGCAAACCCTGCATTTTCCCTTCAAGTATCTCGGAAATGGCCCCCTCATCCAACTTCAACCCACGGCGTAACATCAAATCCACAAGTTCGTCGTAGGCGGGCTGGCTCTCCTGTTTTATCCTCTCCATCATGTCAAAGGTCGCCCTGGATATATATATCTTTCGAGCGTCCGCCGGTTGGCCGACGGGTTTTCGCGTTTTCGGAAGGAAGATGAGGATATCCGCAGGTTCGTTCCTGCGGGGGAAAGTCATCAATCTTTCTATTCCCACGTTATCCTCTATCCATTTTGCGACGGCCGCAAGCCCTCCGGGAATCGCCACATATTTTGCGCCGCTTTCTTCCAGAGACTTCATGAAAGCGTCGCCGTCAAAAAGAAACAAGGTGTCGTCGCGTTTTGTCGGATCCTTGAAAACACGGCTCACAACAGCCTGGGCGCCGGGAGGGACAATGTCTCCGGGTGTGTATCGTTGAAAGGGCAGGGGGGATGACTCCCGGCCTTTCCCGAATAGAAAAACAGCCCGGTTGAACTCGCCTGTATAATCTCCGGCGATAACCACGCCTCCCGGCAGAGTGTTTAGAGCGTTCAGGTTTTTGTGTCCGCTGTAAACGATATCGAGACCGGAGCCTTTTGAGGTAAGCTCAAAGTGTTCCATCGCCAGTTTGGTGGAACCTGTGTTAAGCAGGTTGAAAAGCATTCCCGTTCCTGTAAGTAAAACGAGAGTGGCTACATTGCCTTTTTTTTTCAGGTTTGGGAAGCGCGTTGTCATGGCCTGTATAAGCGCGGCGAAGCCAGCGCCCAGAATGAGGCAGAGTATCACCAGAAAGAGGAAGTTCTGATGAAATCTCAGGTGCAACGCGCCGGCCAGCGCCGACAGGGGAAGGAACGCTACGAACACCGCAAGCAAAGCTCTGTGCGAAAGATTCCCCTTTATGGCAAGCCATAAGCTCCAGACGAATGCGATGACCATCGCCCCCGCAAGAGGCAGGCGGGTGAAGACGAAAGCCTGTCGTTTTCCTTCCGGGTTGTGGAAATATTTTGCAAGCCCCCCGGCAAGGGATGCGATGTAATCCCACCCTGTCCCAAGGTTTGCAAGGACGGCGGTATCGCTTCCCGTCCAGATGGATTCAGCCGCAAGCCCTAAAATGAAGTATCCGCATCCAGCCCAGAATATGGCGACGACAGCAGTTCCAGAGTAAAACCATATTACACGCCATATGTTTGGAGGGCGCACTCCAAGCATGAACATTACCGCCGGAACCGGGAGGAAAAAGATGGAGGTCTCTTTGACGAGGAAGGCATAGGCCGCAACTATTCCGGCCAATGCCCCATTCACCGCGTCGGCGTAGGGACGTTCGGAGCGGGATAGAAGCAGAAGCGTTGAAATAATCGCCAATAGCGGCCAAAGCGCGTCCAGATTGCGCGGGCCATACGCGATTACTTCGGGAACGGAAATCAGAAACATTGCGCCCAGCGTCCCGGCCAGCCAGCCAAACAGCCGCAGGCCTAGAAAATAGATAAGTACAACAAAAGAGAAAAAAACGATGTAATTCACGGCTACCACAAGCCACTCGGAAAGTCCGAAAACCCGGATCAGCGACGCGAGGAAAAATGTGTATCCGATTCGGAATGTTTTAAAAGTCCCGCGAGGATCGCCCATGTCATGAGCCCCATTTCCATCGGCGAGGTTTTTGGCGGCGACAAGATACTTCATCTGGTCGCTGGAAATGACGAATTCCGGTTTTATCACGAGCGATACGGCCAGCAGGAGGCCTGTCAGAACAGCCACCAAGATTGGAGCCAGAAATAAGGCTGTTGTCGAGCGGCTGAATGGGTTGGACGACGCGTTGTCCATTGTCACCGCAAAGTATCCAAAATTTCACCGATGCGGTTGACCCTGTCCAACCAGGTGTTCGAAGAGATGAATCGCAGACGGTCATCGTCGGAATACTTTTTATTGAATCCCCCAGTCGAGTATTTTTTGATAATTGAAATCAACTCGTCATGGTTCGTGTAAAAATCCACAAAGTTTGCGAACCTTTCGATTTCCTGGTATCTCACCGATACAATCGGCTTGTTAAAAAATATATATTCGTACAGTTTTACGGGATCAACGGATTGAATAAGCTCCGTGACCTGGAATGGCATCAGCAGGGCGTCAAATCCGCTAATACGTGTTAGCAGGTCGCCGTGACGCACGGGCGGGAAAAATTTGATCCTGTCATGATGAAGCTGTTGCGCTCCGAGGTTTTCAATAGGCCCGATCAGGTGGATTTCGATTGACGCAAAATCGTCAACTATCCTCGTCAACGCCTGTAAATCCATCCATGAGGAAATAGTGCCCACATAACCCAAAACATAGCGTCCATCTTTTTTTTCAGTCCCGCCAGTTACCGGCGCGCTGGAAAAGGCGGATGGTTCAAGCGCATTGTGTACAACGGAATATTTTTCGGAGTGGCCGTATCGGACTATGAGTTTGT
>JADGAO010000128.1 GCA_015231995.1 Nitrospinota bacterium
CTTCGACCGAAGGATCAAAGTGGAATAAATTATTATTTCGATAGATTCTTCATTTCGCTACGCTCCGTTCAGAATGACAATATTGCGAACGCGATGGATTATGCAAAGGTCTCTTTGCTAAGGGGATAAATTTGTTGCGATTAACTGGACGCTAAAACAAAAAAGAAGCTGGTTTATCCGGGTATTTTGAAGATTTCAGGGGGGGGCAGTGACGACTAATTATTCGGAGCCTGTCCCTGCCTCAGCTCTCACTAAGCCTTTTCGCTTATCCAGGTATTTCTTTATCCGTATGGGCGCAAGGCTTACAAACGCCAGCAGGGAAAGCGCCGCTATCAGGCCGGGGCTTGGCTCAAACCCATTAGCCACCGATTCACCCACCTCAACCACTGTATTGGTCAACGCGAAATCGTACGGCAACATCCCGATCATCGTTGCGAAAAGAAAATGCCGGTACCGGATGTTCGTAATGCCAGAGGCGAAGTTGGTTCCGTTGAAAGGGAAAATGGGCATGAACCGGATGAAAAGCATGTAGTAAAAGCCGTCTCTCTCGATCCCTTTTGAAAAAGCGTGGAACCATTTCGCGGTGGCGAATTTATTGGCTACAAAATCTCTGGCTATAATCCGGGCAATCCAAAAAGCGCCGCTTGCGCCCAGGGTGGCCCCAAACAGGTTGCACGCGGTTCCATAAAACTTTCCGAACACCAGGCCCCCAACTGTTGAGCAAAGAACGGCGGGAAACCCAAACGTTACCATCGTCCCGTAGATTAAGATGAAAACCAGAGGGGCGAAAAACCCGTAACTTATAATCCAGCTTCGAAGCTCCGCCACCGTCATCAAGTTTCCCGATTTTGCGCTCCATGCTCCGTAGCCGACTGCGGAGAGGAATATCAGGGCAAGAACAATTTTAATTATGTTCAGCTTGTTGACGGTCAATTAATTTTCCTCCCATGAAACAACGACGGCGGGGCGCTGAACACCCCGCCGCGTTAATTGTAGCGCCTGGCCTTAAGGAGCTGTGGGCAATGAAGCGTCGGCGCTCCATTCGACCCACGAACCTTCGTAATTGCTTGAGGTGAAGCCCATGAGCCTCATCATGAAATATTCCTGTCCCGAACGCCAGCCGACGTAGCAGTGCGTTATAACCGTCTTGCCTTTCGTAACGCCTTTGGAATCCAGCAGGGTCTTGATGTCGGCATAGGACTTCACGGTTTTATCCGCGTTCTGAAAATCGCCGACAAGGATGTTAACTGCGTTAGGGATGTGTTTGCTTGTGTAACCAGGCCCCCACACCGGATCGGTCCCATCCTCGGCGTTGCGCGAATCAACAATCGCGTAGTTGGCCGTATCGGCGTAGTGGGCCAGGATGTACTCTTTGGTGGCCATTTTGGAGCTGTCCACATTAGCCGTGAAGGTGGCCGCTGGCAACGTCGTCGCAGTAGTCACAACAGCTCTTCCATCGGCGACCCACTTGGCGTATCCGCCGTCAAGAACATGGACGTCTTTTGCGCCAAGATATTCGAGATCCCAGAACACCCGGCCTGTGACAGCGTCAACGTCGGAGCCGTACACGATGATTTTCGAAGTGTCGGAAACTCCAGCGGCGCTTAAAATTGCGGCGGCTTCCGAAGGAGTTCTAAGATCGAAAGTGATTCCTGAATCGTTGGTGGCGTCAAGCGCGGCGGCGGACAGATTGATGGCGTTAGTGATGTGGCCTTCGTTGTATTTAGCCGCGCTTCTGGTGTCTATTATCACCTGTTTGGTCGCGTTAACATCCAGATCCGCCCCTTTTACCAGCAGGCTGGCGTTGGTGTAATCGGTTTGAGTGGTGGTAGTTGAACTGCCACATGCGGCAGAAATAAACATCCCCGTCAGAAGAAAAAGGTATCCGAGTGATCGCTTCATTTCCGTAAATATCCTCATGATTTCTGTGTGTGATTAAGGACCTATAGGGGCGGAGTATACAGAAAACGCCTGAAGTTGACTACGATTTTTTCAAAACAATCGCTTTATATTCAAGCAGTTAAGCGGTCAATTGAATGCTTTTACGCTTTGAGGATTCCAGCCTGAATGCGAGCCTCTTGAAAATGAGGCTCTATGTTAAACTTCCAGCGCTCACGGAAACGCGATACGACTAAGGGAGTTTTGGCGATAATGAGTTTCGATCTCCTGCGAATTTTGACGATAGCTCATTTCGTCTCCCTTGGCGGGCTTCTTTTATACGGACTGCACCGGATATGGTTGATCGCGTGTTGGCATACGGCGCGACAACACAAGGAAGCTTCCATTCCACCCACCGATCCCGCCCATTTCCCGATGGTGACAATCCAACTGCCTCTTTACAACGAAAGGTTCGTCGCCGAAAGGCTTATCGAATCCGCCGCGCAGGTCGAATGGCCCAAAGATAAGCTGGAAATCCAGGCGCTGGACGATTCGACCGATGACACTATCAGCATTGTTGACGAAACTGTTAAGCGTCTGGCTCTCGACGGGGTGAATATCAAAGTATTACGGCGCGGACACAGAAACGGTTATAAAGCCGGCGCGTTGCAGGATGGATTGGAAAAGGCGGCGGGCGAATTCATCGCCATTTTCGACGCGGATTTTATTCCGCGACCAGATTTCCTTATCCAGACTGTACCCTGTTTTTCCGACCCGAACGTTGGAATGGTTCAGGCCAGATGGTCTTTTCTCAACGCCGAAGCCTCCTGGCTCACCCGCGCACAGTCCCTCCTGCTAAGCCCGCATTTCGGGATTGAACATAAGGTGCGGTGCGACCGCGGCCTTTTTTTCAACTTCAACGGAACAGCGGGAATATGGAGACGAAGCGCGATAGAATCCGCAGGCGGTTGGAAATCGGACACGGTCACGGAAGACCTGGATTTAAGCTATCGCGCCCAACTGCGCGGATGGAAGTTCCTTTACAGGAATGACGTCACGGTTCCATCAGAACTCCCCGTAACGCTTGCGGCGTTCCGTAGCCAGCAACAGCGATGGGCGAAAGGCTCCGTACAGACGGCGCGCAAGATACTCCCGCGCCTGCTAACCTCATCGTTGCCATTGCCTGTGAAGGTCGAGGCGGTGGCTCATCTATTGGCGAACTTCGGCTGGTTGCTCGGCACGGTGACGATCCTCACTTTGTACGCCGCCATCACTTGGCGCGTTGGAGTCGGCCCATATCAACTGCTGAAATTTGATCTGCCACTGCTTGCGGGAACGAGCCTTGCAATTCTGGTTTACTTCTTCGCGTACGCGATCGCCAGCGGATCCCGGCGGTCGCTACGCTGGATACCGCTACTGCCTGTGTTCAGCATCGGGATATCCCCAAGCATCTCGCTTTCGGTTATTAAGGGGATTTTCAGCGATGGAGGGTATTTCGAGCGAACGCCCAAGTTTGGATTGCAGGGTAGCCAGACGCCTCCTCTATTGGCCTTCCTTTACCGCCAGAAGGCGGTTCCATACCTTGTCATGAACACAGCGCTTCTGCTCTACAGTTTCCTGCCGATAATTTTTTCATGGCAAAGGGGAACCTGGCTTGCGATACCCTTTTTGGCCCTATTCCCCGCCGGGTTCGCTCTGGTTATTTTCAAAGACCTCGCCGACATGAAACAAATCGGCAAAGAATAGGCCAGCCATTATCGAACTCACTTCGGGGGCAACGATCCAACGAATCGAGCCGCCAGATCAATCCACTTTCCCAATCCCGTTTTAACCGCTTTTTTAGCGTCAACCCATACGAATCCCTTCATCGGCTTCCCGGTGATATCCATGGGGCGCGCGCCCGGCCAGCGGAGCGCCTCCGGCTCCAGATCTTTCCCAACCCTGAACATGAAACGCCCCACTTCGACGCCGCAAATCATGTTGCCGTTGAGCATCCAGCATATGCCGCCGAACATTTTCTTTTCCTCGACTCCAGGGCGAGAACGGAGAGCCTCGCGCATGAGATCGGCCAAATGTGTATCGTAAGGCATGTTGGCAACCTCCTTTCCCCGCTTTTGCAATATGCCAGTAATGTTTATCGGGACACTTTCCTGTAAGCCAGGGCGATCAAGGGGGACACCACGGCGTATTGCAATAAATTGAAACTTGTTTCCAGAACCATGAAATCCTGAACAGAAGCCATTTTATATTTTGCGGCGACCGGAAGCGCCGTAAACGACCATGCGAGCGCAAAGAAAACTAACCCAAAACGCAATGCTCCGGTTTTCCAATCACCCGCCGTCGCGCTGAAAAGACGAGGGTAGGCCCATGCGTAGAAAAGGGCCTGAATAATCATGGACGAAATCCCCATGGGAACTATCACATCATCTCTATACATATGCAGGTTGTGATATTCCTCCCCAAACACAACCAAATGCCAGAAATAACCCAGCGGAAATGTCGGAAGCAAATAAGCGCAAAACGCCACCCAGAATGGCCTGGACATACTATTCTCCTTTTATTGAAGCCGCGCATGGACGTAGCGTCAAGCATATATACCGAGTCATGCGGGCAATGTAGAGGGTACGCAAATTCGCCCTTTATCCTCTGCTATTTCCCGGACGGAAACAGTTTTGTGTCAAAGTAGAGTTCGCTACTTTTTACCTTATCCTTCGCTATGGTAAGAATTTCGCACATCGGAATTTCCGCTTTCGCCGGGGCGGAAGCCTTCCAAAGAAACATGTGAACGACAGTATTCCCGTCCATGATAAAGCGCGAACCGGAAGCCGTCGCCTCGAAAGGAAACGATATCATCGTTTTCGTGAAAACGTCCGGGTTGTCGAATTTCATCATCGGCCCCTGGAAAGAAAAGTCATCGGCGAGAACGGCCCGCAGGCTTTTTGCGTCGCGCTTGCCCATAGCGGTGTAGAATGCGGTGACAGTGTTCATTATCGCTTTCATGGTTCCCTCTCTAAATAAAATTGTTAATAGTTGTAGTGGCGCATGCCACTTGCTATTTGCAAGCAGTATATCAACTGACTTGCAATGTGCAAGCTAAAAAGCGTAGTATCGCAGTATGAAAGAAACGGAAACTTCAACACACCGCTCTGCGTGTCCAATCAATGTCCTGCTGGAAACATTGGGCGACACCTGGTCGCTTCTGATCGTGCGCGACATGATGTTTTTTGGACGGCGCACCTATAACGAATTCCTGAACGCAGGGGAAAAGATAGCGACCAACATTCTTTCAAACAGGCTACATCGGCTGGAAACCGTTGGAATTATTGAAAAACGCAGAGATTCTACCGACGCGAGGAAATATATTTACCGCC
Organism: Nitrospinota bacterium; assembly: GCA_015231995.1. Lineage (GTDB taxonomy): Bacteria > Nitrospinota_A > UBA7883 > UBA7883 > JACRLM01 > JADGAO01. Next base: position 5,250 of record JADGAO010000128.1, read on the forward strand.
TGACCGATAAAGGCATAGACTTGGCCCCCATGCTTGTGGAAATAATCCTCTGGTCTGCGCGTCATGAAAAAACTGATGCCCCTCCAGAGGTAATCGAGGAAATGTCGGCAAACCGGGATGCGTATGTCTCCAAGATTCGGGAAAACTGGCGAACATCTTCCCAATCCTGAATTCCGGAATAAAACGGATATCGCTTTCCCTCAGATGGAACCCTGAAAAAACTCGTTGACAGAAGGCGATATCCGATTTATTTTACCCATTAGTTAATTAACCTAATGGTTCATCATCAAACCATTAAGAGGGAGAGGCGTCATGCAAAAAATCGTCCCCTGCCTGTGGTTCAAGGGCAACGCCGAGGAGGCCGTGAATTTCTATGCCTCGATTTTCAAGGACTCCAAAGTAGTCTCCATGTCCAGATATGGAGAAAGCGGGTCAAAAGTATCCAAAATGCCAAAGGGATCGGTAATGACGATATCCTTCCAACTCAATGGGCAGGAATTCCTGGCAATGAACAGTGAGCCGGATTTTCCGTTCACACCCGCCATATCGTTCATGGTTCACTGCCAGACTCAGGCGGAAGTTGACTATTATTGGGACAAATTAGCCGACGGCGGGGAATATCAGCAATGCGGCTGGCTTACCGATAAGTTCGGACTCTTCTGGCAGATCGTTCCCGTGGAGATCGAAAAAATATTGAGCGGGGACAATCCGGCGAAATCCGACAAGATGATGAACGCGTTGCTAAAAATGGAGAGACTGGATATTGCGGAGCTGAAACGCGCGTACGAGCGATAACGGCTCTCACAACAACTTTTGGGTATATATCATGTCGCCGAGCGATCATCTAAGCTCCACATTCGCGGCGCTCGCTGACCCTACGCGCCGGGCCATCCTTGCGCGTCTGGCTTCGGGCGAAACTTCGGTTACGGAGCTTGCCAAGCCTTTCAAAATGTCTGCCCCGGCCATTACCAAGCACCTTAAGGTGTTGCAACGCGCTGGGCTGATTACGCAAGGCCGCCAGGCGCAATGGCGCCCGTGCAGGCTGGAGGCCAAGCCGCTTCGCGAAGCCGCCGAGTGGGTGGAGCAATATCGCCGCTACTGGGAGCAGAGTCTCGACCGGCTGGATAACTATCTTCAGGAGCTTCAATCTAAGGAGAAAAAGCATGGCAAAGGAAAACCTTGATGACATATCCAGTCGTGAGATTGTCATCTCACGCGTAGTTGACGCCCCGCGTGAGCTTGTATGGAAGGTGTGGACTGAAGCGGAGCATGTGGCCAAATGGTGGGGGCCGAACGGCTTCACTTGCACAATTGAGACAATGGACGTGAGGCCCGGCGGCATGTGGAAACTTGTGATGCACGGCCCTGATGGCGTTGACTATCCCAACAAGAGCCGATTTATCGAAGTGGTGAAACCAGAGCGCATTGTCTTTTCCCATGGCGGCGCCAAAGAGGGAGGGCCTGGCGTACACTTTGAGGCGACATGGACATTTGAGGCGCTCGGCGACAAAACCCGCGTTACAGGACGCTTGCTATTCCCCACGGCGGCTAAACGTGACTTTGTGGTCAAAGAGTTTGGAGCCATTGAAGGAGGTAAGCAGAACCTTGAGCGCCTTGCGGAATATCTGAAGGAAATTAATCTATAAATCAAAGAAAGTGGGTAAGGCATGAACGAAAGTAATTTTGGCGTCAATAGCGCTGGACAACGGGAACTCGTCATCACGCGTGTCTTCGATGCGCCGCGAGCGTTGGTTTGGCAGGTGTGGACCGACCCCAAACACATCATGCGCTGGTGGGGGCCAAATGGTTTTAGCAACTCGTCCTGCGAATCGGACTTGCGTGTTGGAGGAAGGTTTCATTTGAACATGTCCGCCCCGGATGGCGCCACCTATCCGTGTAAAGGCATTTACCGCGAGATCGCAGAGCCGGAACGTATCGTCTATGAGAGCGAAGCGGACGAAAGCCACCCATGCGGAGCGGGACTCCCGCCGCGTTCGCTTGTAACGCTGACTTTCGCCGAGAGCGACGGCAAAACTACGCTTACGCTTCATACCAGTTTTGAATCGGAAGCTCGTCGTGACGCCGCCAACAAAGCGGGGTTCAGCGGCAGTTGGACGGAATGCCTGGAACGTCTGGGCGAATATTTAAATTCTTAAGGAGAAAATCATGAAAACCAAGGAAAAAACCGTATTGAACGCAATGATAAAAGCGGGCAAGCCAGTGCGTGGCGCCGAAGTGGCCGAGGCCACGGGACTGGATCAAAAGGAAGTCGGCAAAATAATAGCCTCGCTGAAAAAACAGGGCAAAGTAACTTCTCCCAAAGTCTGTTTTTACTCGCCGGTAAAGTAATTTCAAAATGGACAGTAACAAACCATCAATAGGGAGGCGCATCAAACAAACAGCTCCTCCGGCAAGAAATCATCGTTTTGAACTCATGGCCTTTACATGTTTCAGCTTTTTATCTTTGGCGTAGTTCCGATAGGCGGCTGTTTCAACCCCATAAATGGCCGCCATCCCTTTTTCATTAAAGTGAATTCCCCATCCATAACGTTTTCCCAACGCCGAGCATCGCAAACATGGCTGACCCTTTGAAAAATACTTTTTCCGTTCGTCGGCCCTGTTTTCCTTGGGGATATTGTTCCTCGTGGCGAAAACCTCGAACAAAACATCCTCCTGGGTATATTTATATGGGTTATTGGCGATCATCTCATATTGCAAAACCGGAATGGTTTTCTCCTCCCCTCTCTGCTTTGGAACCTCGGAGGATTTTACCGGACAGTCAGCGGCCACCTCGATAAAAGTGGGGTAATAGTTGTTATCCTTCACATCGTCTCCAGAAAGGCGCTGCCCCAGTTATTTGCCCGACAGTTTCCACCACGCTTCCATCCCGCCTTCGTAATTGCGAGCGTCGGGCAGTCCGGCTAGTTGATGAACCATCCACGCATAGCCGGAACGGATACCTCCACGACAGTAATAGACAATCGGCTTGCTGATATCAACGCCGTTATCGTTCAGCAGTCGCTTTAACGCAGAGGCGTCCAGCGGGCGCCGGTCGGAGCCGGTGTAAAACTTTATCCATTCGATATGTATCGCCCCAGGTATCGCGCCGGGTAGCCATTCCATCGTCGAGCGTGTGTCAATCAAAACCATCGGGGTTTTTGGATGTTCGATTTCGGCGGTGAAAATGTCCATCTGCGGAGCCAGCTTGAAATTGTAAGAGACCCTTGCTTTGCCCTTGAGGGCTTCCGCATTCATCGGCAAATTGGCGTTGCGCCACGCCTGAACTCCGCCGTTCAATACTCGTATGGGGCCTTCATGCCCCATCCACGCCAGAGCCCAGCAAACCCAGCCTTCACCGCCCCAGCTTTTATCGGCGTCGCCGTAAACAACTATGGGGGTCTTCTCATCAATACTCATAGCTCCCAGGGTGGAAGCCAACGCTTTGGGTGGGAAAATCCTGAACGGTATCCCCTGCTCATCGGTTCGTGTGAAATCTTCCCACGAAAACGATAACGAGCCGGGAATACGCCCCGCCTGCCATTCGGATTTGGGCCTGCCATCGAGTATCACCCACTTAGACAGCTCAGCGTTCAGTGTGGAGGGTTCGATCAGAGCCATGTTGACGGCGAAGGCGTTCCCCGCAGATAATAAGCCCACCGCAATGAATAATAATAACGCCATCCCAGGATTCCACCCGTATTTATCGAAAAAACTTCTCACCTGGGGAATACCGCTTCTCATTTCTGTCTCCTATTGTTATCTGGCTTTGCAGGCCGATTTGCGTTTATCCATACCCGCTTTGACAGGAGCATCCGCCTTCATCATGGCTCTCCTGTCGCTCTCCATATATCTGGCGGAAAAACAATATGTGGTTTGGTCTGCGCGCGTAATCCTTATCCTGGCCGCGCTATTGCGGATTCTTTTCCTCTTCCGTTCCCCGGAGCTATCCGACGACATTTACCGGTATCTATGGGACGGCCTGACGATTTTGAGCGGCGATAATCCGTATGCCATAGCCCCGGCGGATTCAAAACCGCTTTCGCCGGAATCTCTCGCGTTGCTAAACCGGGTCAATCACCCGCAATTGATTACCATTTATCCTCCGGCGGCACAAATGCTTTTT
>JADGAO010000129.1 GCA_015231995.1 Nitrospinota bacterium
CGCCCGTCGAGGCCGCGATGAGGATTTGGGGCGGGACGCCCGCGCTCCCAGGCAAATATAGCGCGTGAACACAACCTGCGGCGCTAGTCTTGACTTTGAAAGGACAGAGGGGTATTGTCCCATATCGTGGCAACTGCTTTTTTGCCAGCATCTTGGCGCTCTGCCTATGTGGGGGTGGGCGCGCCTTTCACGCGGGGCATGGGTCGTTCGACCAAGGGGGAAATATGAAAAAATCGTCACGTCATCCATTAATCACATTGTTTGTCGTTTTCGCGTTTCTGGCGCAGGCGTCGGGGCTGTCGGGTTGCGCCGATGCGGAAAAAGCCTATAAAGAAGCCACAGGGCAGACCGTGGTGGACGATTCCAAAGTCCGCTCCAAACTCGAAACCATCAACCAGATGAGCGATAACGCCGCCAATCAGGCCATCGCTATGATGGAAGCGGTTCAGGCCGCGCAAGCGAAAGGAGACGCCGGGGATGTATTGGGCATGGCCGACATCTGGGTTGATCAGGTCGGCCCTAATGCTGACCTGTTGTTATCAACAATAGAGCAGATAGAAGCGGCGGAAAAAGTCATAAACGAACAAACCAGCGCCGCGCGAACCGGGGGTGAGCATCCCTCCGTGGAGGTGGCCCCGGCGGTGGCTTATGCCGGATATGTGCTGGGATTAGCGGCGCTTGGATGGGGCTTCAAACAGATATCCAACATGGTGAGCGGGGAAAGAAAAGTTGTGGCAACGTCGGCTCCAGGTTCGCAGGAGGAAAAAAACGCCATCGCCAACATAAAAAACGGAGGGCTTCAGGCGATTGAGCTACTGGCCAAAACGGTCGTGAAATTCGGCACAAAGACAATAAGCAGTACCGCCGGGGCGATCTGGACAGTCTATGACATGGCGAAAAAAGTTTTGGCCGGCAAGCCCAAGGCCATTGGAGGCACCAAGGAATGTGCCAGCGCGGCAAACCAACGGATTGGGCAAAATGGCGGTGTGAATTTATTGAGTAGCGGTTGCAAAATTTACATTGGCGAGGCGACGACTTCCGGCTCTTCCCATACGTTTGACGGCCTTCCCGATGGCAATTGGGACATGATGGTCTTCCAGTCCGCCCTGGCTCGCACGTTACTCAAAAGCTGGGCCACTACGGGAGTTCCCATTACCGTGCAAAAGGCGTTCATAGCCATAGCCGACGCCACCGCCAAGAACGTCAAGGCGAGCGACGCGGGAACTTACACCGCTCCGAGCGATGGTGGAAGCTCCGGCGGCGATGGTGGTGGTGCGTCTGCCAGCTTCCCAAGAGAATACAGCGGGAGCGGACCATTTACATGGGGCGACTGCTCCACGACCATTAACTGGAATGTAACTTTGCTCGCCGACGGTACGGTATCGGGCACATCAACGCCCACCTCTGGATGCGGTGATTCTGGTGGGGATGTAATAACACACTCTGGGACTCATTCAGGGGGTAGTTTCATCATGAGCGCCACCAACAGCGTAGGGGAAACAACCAGCGGAATATTCGATGAAAACTCTATGACTGGGTCAGGTTCTGGGGGCGGCGCGAATTGGTCATTTACCCTGACGAGGAAATGACGGGGAAGACGGCTGGACAGTGATTTGAGGCGATCCACCCGCCAGGGAGGCGAGTCTTCCCGGCGGGGTTTATACCACCGCATGAGCCGACGGATCGTGAAAGAGAGTTGCGACGCGCTTTAAATGAACGAATTGGGAGCGATCTCATGAGCGAGGAGCGAATCTGGCATATAAGCGCAGGCGGCGCAACGCACGGCCCTCTTAAATATTCCGAGATAAAGAAAGCCCTGGAATGGTTTAAGGTTGACGGCGATACCGTTGTATGGAAAGAAGGCTGGCAGGAATGGAAAAAAATAAAAGAATGCCCGGAGTTTAAGGAGACGCTTTCCGCCATTCCCGCCGCGCCGCCGGCAAGGCGATACAAAGACAAACAAACGGCCGCCCTGCTTGCCATAATCCTTGGCGCAACCGGCGCGCACAGGTTCTATCTTGGACAGAAAAGGGGCCTGATATATCCACTCTTCACAGCGATACTTTACGCTCAGGTCGAGACTGCATGTAGCCCTTCATTTTATTTTTTCCCGGGGATCATCGCGGCCCTGGAAGGCGTGGCGTTTTTGACGGCCTCGAAAGCCAGGTGGGACAAGCTTTATAACTCGAATGAATGGGGAGTTTATTATTCGGGAACGGCGATTGGGACAATATTGGCTACGGTGTTCTTTGTAACGTGCTATTTTTTAACCGTTGGCATGAACTCTTTAAATTATAATAACAGTTGCAGGCGGTCGTGTGGCCAACTCAGGTCAGACCTGGCTAATCTATCCTTGCTCCAGGAAGAATATTTCGCCGCAAACAAAAAGTATTTTAATGGAACCATCAAAATGGGGGTTATTACAGGAGACGGGAAGGTTTTAGAGGGAATTATCAAAGGAGACAACGGGGAGAGTGTTTTTGAGCCGGGCAAGGATATCGCCATTGTAATTACAACGGGAGACGATAAAGCGAGCTATGTGGCGGTAGGAACTCATCCTTTGTGCGACAAAGAGTACACATGGGATTCGAAACAAAAACATGAGACTATCGGGAATTTGCAATCGAGAAAAGTGGAACTGAGAGGCGAAATTAAATCTGGCAGGGGAGATTGAAAAACTGGCTTCCCTGACAAGGGGAGGTGGCGCGTATTCGCGCCGTGGGGGGTACCCCCCCACGCTCGCGGAGCCTGCCCTGAGCTTACCGAAGGACTCACTGCCCCCTTGTCAAGGAAGGCTTTGCATAACACCCTGGTTGCTCCGAAGTGTTCTTCACCTCGGACTCCTAATATCTTAAGACATTTTGATAAACAAAGACGTACTTTACGGTTTTTTCACCAGCGAATCGGCCAACTCGGGTCTCATCCTTATCAACTCTCCCATCACCTCTTTGAACTTGTCGGCGTTGCCCATCTGCTGATACGACTTGCCCAGATAAAAATAAGCCTCCAGCAAATCCGGGTTTATTTTCCTGGCCCAATCGAAGAGCTTGGTCGAAGACTGGAAATCCCTGCGGTAATAGTACATGTATCCGAGATCGAACACGGCAAGCGACAGGAAAGGATCGTGTGGAACGAGTTTGGCGGCCTCTTTATAGCTTTCAAACTCGGCGGGGTAATCGCGTTTGGCGTGATGTATTTTCCCTTCCAGCAGTTTTGACCTGCCTTGAGTGTAGCGTTCCAGGGCGGTGGAGAATTCGGCGTCCTTCTCCGCGCCCGGGATAAGGCGTATGGGGTTTTTCCTGTTTTGCGACATCAGCGTGAAGTTGGAGATGGCGTTGGCGCTTCTCTTCCACATGTAACGCGGGGCCTGATATTCGATCACGGGCCGGTCGTCGGTGTTCAGGGGAGCGTCTTTTGCGAACTCCATGACGCCCGCCCGATCCATCACATAGAAGCTCAGGAAGGAGAGGGGATCGGATCGCTCCATGATGTCTTCCTTAATGACCTCCTCCGAAAGGGACTTCATCAGGTTTGCGGGGTTTATGACAAGCGGCTCGGACGACCCGATGAGCGCCAGCGCCGGATACTCGCTGTTGATGTCGCCGGAGAAGACCTCCACATGTTCGAAAGCCTCGGCGAACGTGCGCATGATGACCTTCAGGTTGTCTGGCGAAAGCTGATACAGCGGAAGCCACTGCGCCATTATCCCGCCCTTGTTGAGCGTGGCTTTGACGTTGCGGAAATGCTCCAGGGAGTAGAGGTAGCCCACTCCGGCGCTGTCGGGCTGGAACAGGTCGGAGATCACCACGTCGTATTTGCGTTTGGTCACCCGCGCATAGTGCCGCCCGTCCCAGAAGGTGAGGTGGAACCTGCGGTCGGAGACTATTTTCCTGTTCTCCTTGGCGAAAAGCCTCTGCGCCTCCAGCAGGGTGGGGACTATCTCCACGCACTCTATCCGCTCCACCTTGTCATGCAGTCCCACGGCCCCCGCCGTGATCCCCGACCCGAGCGAGATGAGCAGGACGTCTTTGGCTTCCGGTTTGAGTATCAAGGGTATATGGCCGAACCGCACGGCCACGTCGCCGCTGGTGGCGAGCTGATAGTTGTTGACGAGCAGTTTGAGCGGGCCGTTCGTGTCTTTTTGCGTGACGCGCACCGTGCCCATCACGCCTTCCTGCGCGAACACGATGTTGTCCGGGGTCTTGGCGCCAAGGCCGATATTGACTCCCGATATCTCGAACATGATGAAAAGGGCCAGCGCCGGGATTGCGGAGGCGAACGGAACCCACCAGAACGTTTTCCTCGAAACGGATTTGGCCAGGGCGATGAAGCCAGTGGCCATAGCCAGGGCCGAGATCGCAAACACGCTTCTTTGCAGGCCGATGGCGGGTAGCATGAGGAACGCGACCGCAAGCGAGCCGAGTATCCCTCCGGCCGTGCCTATCGAATATGACAATCCGGCGCTTCTTCCGAGGGTGGAGAGGGACGCGGTGGTCACCATGCAGACAAGCGGGTATGCCAGACCCATCAGTATCGTCGGTAGCAGGAAAACCATCGTCATCAATATCAGCATGACGACGATATCTTTTCTCCAGTCAATCTCGTCCACCATTCCGGCCAGGCTTCCCGTGATGTCGTAGGAGTAGGCGAAGAAAATGACGCTTATGCACCCTAGGACGCCGATACCCACCTGCGCCAGCCCGAAAAGGGCCAGCGGATCCCTGCTTTTATCGAGGGATCGGGAGAAGATATGGCTTCCCAACCCCATGCCTAACAAGAAAACCGCAAGCAGGTTGGTGAACAGGTAAACCGTGGACTTGTAGGAAACGATGAACGCCCTCGTCCAGAGTATCTCGAAAGCAAGCGAGCAGAACCCCGCCAAAAAGAAGAGCGTTAGCGCAAGAGCAACGGAAACCGGGGCGCGCGTGAACGCCGCCTCTTTATCGGCGTCCGTTTTTTTCTTTTTCTCCTCGCGCGGGCGGACGGCCTGTTGCTGTGTCTCATGGGGCAAGGCGAAACCGGCGTCCTTGAATCTGAACCACAACGTCCCCGCCACCACCAGGTTAAGTATCACGGCCACGGCAAGCGACCCGATAACGCCCAGCCACGGCCCAAGCAGGAAACCCGACGCGAGCGCACCCACCGTTCCGCCGTAGGTGTTGAAAGCGTAGAGCGACCCCACGCCTTTTCCCACCTGTTTTAAGTCCCCGACGAAAAACCTGCTCATGACGGGAAGAGTGCCGCCCATGAGCATGGTTGGCCCGGCCAGCAGGACGAAAAGCGAGACGTATCTTATCAGTATCCATGAGCCGGAGTTGATGGACTCCACGTCCATAGCCCCCACGATGGCGTTGTCGGCCACGCGGATGAGGAACGTGACGAGCAGGGCGGATATGGCGATGCCGACTTCCAGCCCGATGTAAAGTTTCAGCGGAAGGCGGGTGGCGTCCGCCGCCTTGCCGAAAAAATGGCTTCCCAGCGCAAGGCCCGTCAGGAACGCCGCCACGACTATCGAGACGGCGTAAACGGTGTTGCCGAACACCAGCGACAGCTCCCGCACCCACACGCCCTGGTATATGAGACCAGCCGCTCCCGAAACGAACACGAGAGCCTGTATAAGCGCGCTTGGCGGGGACGCTACCCCGGCGGGATCAATCGTCCTGCTTATGTTTTTGTCTGTCTCTTGCTTCTTGTTTCTGTTCGGCTGACTTGGCATTCGGCGCATACTCCTTGAGGCCCGTCCTCTCCAGCATCCGGTAAAGCGACATCCTGGCGATGCCCGCTTCCTCGGAAGCTTTCGAGATGTTCCCATTGTTGTCTAAAAGAAGGTTCTCAAGATACAGCTTTTCGAACTGATCCATCCACCGTTTTTTCGCTTCTTTGAAAGAAAGTCCCTGAAGGCTGTTGTGGTTCCTTATCTCCTCGGGCAGGTCCCGGAGGGTTATCATCTTGTTGTCGGAGAAGGGAACCGCCGTCTCCATCACGTTCATCAGCTCCCGCACGTTGCCGGGCCAGTAGTACTCCAGCAGGCGCTCCAGCGCGTCGGGGCCGAGGGCTATCTTGGAAAGCCCCTTGCGTTCGGCGATCCTCCTGAGGAACAGGTCGCACAAAATACCGATGTCCTCCTTACGCTCCCGGAGTGGGGGCATGGAGATGTTTACGACGTTGAGGCAGTAATAAAGGTTTTCCCGGAACTCCTTCTGCAGGGACATCGAATGCAGGTCAACCGACGTGGAGGCTATGAGCCGGACGTCTATGGGAGTCCATTCCCATTCGCCGCGCCGTGGAGTCTTCCTCTCCTGCAATATCCGCAGGAGCCGCGCCTGCATAGACTGGTCCAGCTCCTCCACCTGTTCGAGGTACAACGTGCCGCCCGCCGCCGCCTCGAACACACCCTTGGCCGGGTCAATGGCCGACGACGCTTCCAGGTTCTCCTGCGTGAGAGTGGAGCAGGCGACCACGATGAACGGCCCTCCGGCGCGTTTGCTATGGATGTGTACGGCGCGCGCGGCCAGCTCTTTGCCCGATCCGGTTTCGCCGTGGATTAGCACGTTGGACTCCGAGTCCGCCACTTTCTGGATAATCTCGACACACTTGAGGAACTTGGGGTGTTTGCCGACGAAAAAATGGTTGAAGTAATCGTCCTTGAGTTTCTTTTTAAGCGTCGAATTTTCCATCTGTAGCCGGAAACGCTCCGTCGCTCTGCGCACCGTGATGGTGAGCTGATCCGCCGAAAACGGCTTGACCAGGTAATCGAACGCCCCGAGCTTTACAGCCTGGACGACCCCGTCTATCGTGGCGTAGGCGGAAACCATTATCACAGGCACCAGGGGAAAGGACGCATGGATGTCGGCGAGCACTTCCATCCCGTTCCTGCCCGGCATCCTGAAATCCGTCACAACCACGCTGGCGTTGTGGGTCCTGACCAGTTCAGCCACCTGCCCGCCGTCCGTCGTGGTGACGCACTTGTAACCTTCGCCCTCGAGTATCCTCGCGCAACTCTCCAGCAGATCCGGCTCATCGTCCACCAGGATCGCTACTTCGTGACCCGTCTGTGATTCAGACACAGCTATTGACCAACTCCTTTCCTCGGCCCCCTGACAAGGGGGCGGTGAGCTTTCAGCGAACGGGGGGTTTCTACCCCCCCGGCCTTTGGCCACCCCCCTTATCAGGGGGGCAAAGGGCCGTCTTTAATTTTACGGTGAACACTGCCCCGGCGCCAGGCGCGCTGTCGAGCGTTATCGAACCGCCGAAATCCTTGACCAGCCCGTAGCTTATCGAAAGCCCCAGCCCGGTTCCCTGTCCCGGATCCTTCGTCGTGAAAAACGGCTCGAAAACCCGCCCGGCGTTTTCCTTGGGTATCCCCGGCCCCGTGTCGGAAACCCGGAACGCCACCAGCCCGCCGTCCGTGGCGAACGTAGATACGGTGATCGTCCCTCCCGAAGGGGTCGCCTGCAGAGCGTTGTGGATAAGATTGTACATCACCTGTTCGACGCCCATGCCGTTGGCCCGCGCCGGCCTTGCGCCCGGGTCGAGCGCGAGCTTCGTTTCCAACCCTTTGCCCTTTATCTGCCCGTCGAGCAGGGCCATCACTCTCTCGACGGCCTTGTTGAGGTCCACGTCTTCGATCTTGCTCTCCGCGTCCCGCGCAAACGTCAACAACCCTCCGGCTATCTTCGATATCCTTTCCGCATGGCGGCTGATTGTGTCCAGGTCTTTTAGTATGATCTCGTCGGCCTTTCCCTTCTTAAGCTCCCTGCGGATAAGCTCGAGCCGGGTTGCTATCACCGAAATCGGATTGTTGATCTCGTGGGCCACGCCCGCCGCCAGGAAACCTATCGCCGCCAGCTTCTCGGCCGAGGCCAACTGCCGCTCCACCTCTTTGACCCGCTCAGTGCGGTCTTCCACCTTGCGTTCGAGCGTCTGGCTGTATTCCTGGAGCGAGTCGGCCATGGCGTTGTACGACCTGGCCAGCGACTCTATCTCATCGCCCGATTTTATGTCGAGCCGAAAGTCCAGCTGGCGCCTGCCGAGGCTCTCCACTCCGTCGCGCAGTTTGGCGACGTTGCGCGTCAACGCCCAGGACAGGAGCGCCGACAGGCACAGGCACAGGGCGAGGGCCGCCACCGCGCCTTTCATGTACGTCTCTTTTATGGCTTCGATGCCGGGGAAAATCAGGTCGCGCGGATATTTGTCAAAGACGACATAATAGAAATCCATGTTGCCTATCTGCGGGTATATGGAGATATACGAAAAGAGGTTGTCCCCGTCGTCGGATATCACGCCGCGCCTGCCAGAAACAAGCTGGTTGAACACGCTGGGCGGGAACTCCTCCTTGACGTTGTTTGTCGCCGCGGCCCGGAACTCCGTTTCGCTGGATTGGAGGTATGGATTATATATATAGTTTCCACCGCTCGTTACCAGGGCCGCCGGGCGCCGCCTCTCGAACGAGGTCAGCGACAGCCAGCGCGACAACTCCGACCCGTTCAAATCCATGTAAACCACAAACCGGGGTTTGCCGAATTTGTCGAAAACTTTGGTGGCGTACCTTAACAGCGTGACGGAACCGAGGTCCCTGCCCGGCTCCACGCTGTTTCTCATCTGGATGGCCGCCACGCCGAATTTCTCCAGCGATGCGGTGTCAACATAAAACGGGGCCGTCAGCCGGTTGCGTTTCTGGTCGTTGGAAAGAGAGGTTATCCTGCCGCCGCTTTTGAAAAGGACGAGAACCTCGTCGCCGTATTCGTCTATAAGCCCCACGCTCTCGCATTCCGGGCGCATGGACAGGAAAAGGTCCATCTCCCGCTCCACAAGCGACCGCCAGTAGATGGCCGCGTCGGACTTGGAGTCGGGGATGTCCAGCAAAAACTGCATTGCAAGGCTGGACCGCAGGTAGTTTATGTCCTTGTGGGCGTTGATGAAGGTTCTTTCGATATCCTTGGCGCGGGTGACTGCGTTGAGGTAGATGACCTTGAGTTTTTCCTCCACGATCATGGCCTTGGCGGCCGTGAGGTCGTGATACAGGAAATACCCTATGGGCGTGAAGGTCGTGACAAGCAGGGCCACCGTGAACTTTTTCCAGATGCTATTGAACATTCTTGTCCGCAAAACAAAAGTACAGCCCCCCTGACAAGGGAGACTTTGCATAACGCTCTTGTCGCTGTCCGAGGTGTTCTTCGCCTCGGACTCCTAAGTGAAAACTCTTCGATAAACAAAGACGGCGGGGTGAAGAACACCCCTTTGTCCCCCGAAGCTCGGGGGACCGCAACGAAGTTGCGAGGGGGTTTAACCCCCCGGCGCTTTGCGCCACCCCCCTTATCAGGGGGGCTACCCCTCCGGCGCGATTA
>JADGAO010000012.1 GCA_015231995.1 Nitrospinota bacterium
ACCAAAACAACGGCTACACTTATGACGCCACTCACAACCTTATCGCCGGGTACCCCGCCATCGAGCCTCCGGCGCCTCCCGCCGCTGGCGGCGTTGGCGGATGCGTGAACAACTCCAGTTGCACATGGTCTAGCGTAGCTGGCGTGCGGTACGTGTTGAACACACTCTTCAACCTGCAGTACACCGTGGTTGACACAACCTATATACGCTCGTCGCCCGTGGTCATTGATGGAGTGGTTGGCGGGGTAGCGACCTCTCTGATGTACCAAGGTTCGTTCGATTATCCGAGCATGGGCGGCCATGTGAAGGTTTTCAATTCGTCAACAGTAACCGCCGGTTCGGAAATATTGGATCTGGCCACCAGCGTTCCGTCCGCCGCTTCCAGAAACCTGAAAACGAGCATGGACGGCGCCACGTTGATAGATTTCAACGCGGCCCAACTGGCCTCCAATTCCGCGTTCCAGACCGCGTTGGGCTTAAGCGTCACCTACGCCGCAAGCCCTACGACTTACAACAACACAATTAACAGGATACGCGGCGTTGATACCGCGACCGGGGCGGACAAGGCAAACCGTCTCGGCGGGGTGGAACATTCCGCAGTGGCCATCGTCAAACCGTATTCGCGTTCCAACCCCACCCGCCCCACCATGGCCTACTTCGGGACGCTTGACGGCGTGCTGGAGGCGTTCAATGTGGATTCGTTGCACGGCGGCGCAGGTTCCATAACGGAAGTGTGGGGGTTCGTGCCCAAAGGGCAGTTGGCGAGTCTCCAGAATATCCGCAACCAGCCGAGTTCTATCCAGCCCTATCCGGGGGTGGACGCCTCCCCCACGGTCGCGGAGTTGCTTTACGACCATGACAGCAACCCAGCCACTAACAACTGGCGGACGATCATGACCACTCTGACTGGCAAATACGGAGCGTCGCCCAGCGTTATCGCCTTTGACATAACCGATCCGACCACTCCCGACCTGTTGTGGGAGAAGACGAGGGCGGACGCCGGATTAAGCCTGCTTGGAGCCGGTCTGCGGGCGTCAATGGGCGTGGCCAAGGATGCGGCCGGGGCACCGGTACCCACGGTTTTCGCCGCAGTCAACAAAAAGGTCACGGTCGGAGCGGTTCCTGCGGAGCATGGCGGCATTCAGGCCTATGCGTTCAACCTGTTTACGGGTGATCTTCTGTGGCAGTTCAGCGCGGATTACTCCGGGTCGCAGAACGACCTCCCCGGCGCCATAACGGCGATTGACAAGGATCAGGACGGCTCTGAAGACGTCGTGCTGATCGGCGACATGGATGGAAGGCTCTGGAAGCTCGACGCGCTTACAGGCGCAAACCTCATGGGAGCCGGGGTTCCGCTCTTTGACGCAGGCGTGAATTATCCGATAGCCGCTTCGCCCTCGATAACGGCTGACAAGGACGGGAACCTGTTGGCGGTGTTCGGCACAGGCGGCGCCGACTGGGCCCCGGCGGACGCAGGCCATATCCACCACATATTCGCCGTGAACCTGGAGACAGGGGCGGAAGTATGGAATATCCCGCTTAACGCGGGCGAGAAAGCCTATGGCTCACCCACCATCGCCCACGGTAGCGTTTATGTGACGACAGCCTACGGGACGATGGAGAGCGCGAACCCGTCCGACGACCTCAACAGCACGGCGCAGAAAGGCAACCTGCGCGCCATCAACCTGGAGACCGGCGCTTTGGACGCCACCACGGAAGTGGGTAACATGCGCGGGGCTGTTTATGTCAAGGGCGGCAAGGCTTACACCTCCACGCTCGACGGGCAGGTCAGCGAGATAGACCTCGGCTACGAGTCCGGCGGCGTGAACGCCTTGAAGCTGTTGTGGAAACAGCAGTAGTATATGCAGGGGCGGGTTTGAAACCCGCCCCTTGTATACTGTGTGAAGAGCCGCCATTTTGCCTCCCCTTAATAAGGGTAGCTTTGCATAACCAAACGATTTCGTTATTTTGTCATCCTGAGGGAGCCTTGGCGACCGAAGGATCAAAGTAGAACAGAATATTCTATTGGATAGATTCTTCGCTTCGCTCAGAATGACAATATTGCGAACGTGATAGATTACGCAAAGGTCCCCTTTGGTAAGGGGGACAAAAGGCATAAGAAAGGGCAGGCACATAGGCCTGCCCCTACGAAAGGAACGGAATGATTCGGGGGATTTTTAACGCTCA
Organism: Nitrospinota bacterium; assembly: GCA_015231995.1. Taxonomy (GTDB): domain Bacteria; phylum Nitrospinota_A; class UBA7883; order UBA7883; family JACRLM01; genus JADGAO01. Next base: position 2,188 of record JADGAO010000012.1, read on the forward strand.
GTTACGGTTAGGCGCGCTTTCTGCGTTGTTGCTGATGGGGTTCGTGTTGACGGCCCCGTTTTCATATTCGGCGGATATTGACTCCCTCAAAAAGATGGCGGAAAAGGGAGACAGGGACGCGCAACTGGAGCTGGGGCTGAAGCTGATGAAAGGCAATAACGGTTCCGCCGATCCCGATCAGGGGGTGAAGTGGATCACGAAAGCCGCCGAGAACGGCTCTCCCAAAGCCCAATACTCGCTTGGGCTTATCTACGATAAGGGCGAATACGGCATGAGCCGCGATGTCGGCGAGGCGACAAAGTGGTATCAGAAAGCCGCAGAGCAGGGGAACACCAAGGCCCAGAGCAACCTGGGGGCTATCCTGGCCGATAGCGGCGATGGGAGCGGGGCGGAAGGTTCCCTCAAATGGATAAAGTCTGCGGCGATGAAAGGGGACACGAAAGCCCAGTTCAACCTCGGCCTATTATATATGCGTGGCGAAGGGGGCGCGGAGAAAGACCCGAAAGCGGCGGTTGACTGGTTCCTTATGGCCGCGCAGAAAGGCCATGTGGAGGCGCAATACAATCTGGCCACCATGCTATACAACGGCGACGGAGTCCCGCAGGACAAGGCGGGAGCCGCGGCCGTTTACAAGAAAGCGGCTTTGGGCGGGCATGTCGAATCTCAGTACAACCTGGCCACCATGTACTATCAGGGCGACGGCGTGCCGGAGGATAAAAAGTCGGCGGCGGAGTTTTACCAGAAGGCCGCAGACAAAGGCCATGTGGGGGCGATGTATAACCTGGGCGTGATGAACCTCAACGGCGACGGCGTTCCGCAGGACAAACAGACGGCTTATGAGCTGTTCGGGAAAGCCGCCGATCAGGGAGACGCGCAGGCGCAGTATGGCCTGGCTTCCATGCTCATCAAGGGCGACGGAGTGGCCCGCAACGAAAAACAGGCCATCGAGTGGTTCGAAAAGGCCGCCGGACAAGGGTTTCAACCGGCTGTGGCCGACCTTGGAAAACTGAAGAAAACGGTTCAACAACAACCCTGAGCCGACAAGGAGGGGAATGATGAAATTGGCGATTCGCGCGATTTTGGTTTCGTTGGGGTTTCTTCTGGCGGTATCGGGCGAGGCCCCGGCGGCGGATTCGAAGCTTATGTTCACCGGCGTGGTGGACAGCGTCACTGACGGAGGCCTGATCCGCGTGATACTCAATGAAGGGCAGAAGATTCAGTCGCCTTACAACACATGTTCGAAGGTTTACTCGACGATGGCATGGGTGCGGCTATACGCCGTCCACGCTCCCGACCCGGTGAAAAGAGAGCTTTGCGGCAAAGAGGCGAAGGAGTTCTTGAAGAATATGGCGCAGGGCAAGAGCGTGAAGGTGGAAATTATCGGCTGTCCGCCCAACGGCGGGGTTACGGGCGTGGTTATGGTGGATGACGGTTTCACCGCATCCAGGGACGCCAGCCTCGAATTGATCAAGGCCGGGCTTTCGAAAGTGGCGATACCGGGCGCCTCGACAGACCCTTCAAAGCTCACCGGCAAATATTTCGAGGCCGAGAAATCGGCGATGATGGAAGGGCGCGGCATTTGGGGAAAGAAGAAATGTTCGGGAATAGCGAAACGCTAAACCCGGATTCCGAATTTGTATCGGCGACCCTGTGTGTTTGGCCTCATAAATTGGGGCAGACACATAGGTCTGCCCCTACAGCAGTCACGCCCGCCGGATAGCTCCGGCGGGTTTTTTTGTCATTGGGCCGGCGTGGAGGAAACCTGCCCGCCGGATTTCGCCTTTTCCAGTTTTTGCGCCCTCAGTAGCCTTTTGGACATCTTCACGGGTTTTGCGGGGGGTTGTTCCACTGCCGGAGCCTTGGCGGGTTCTTCCTTTTTCGGTTCTGGAGAACCTGCGACGTTTGGGGCATCCGCCGTTCCTGAAGGCTTAGGTTGGTTTTCGGACTGTATTTCCTGCGTATCCGAAGCGGGCGGAACCGCCGTCTCCTGCGCGTCCGGCTCCGATTCCAGGTTTATAACCGGCTTTTTAGCGGGGATTATGAGGCTTCCCTTGCCTTTGGCGTCTTTGAGGTCGTAGGAGTTGTCGCTGTAGTGGACTTCGCCCTTATCGTCCGTCCACTTGTAAACCTGCGCGTATGCGGGGTTGCATAGCGCAATCGCAGAGCCTGCTACGGATAAAAAAACCAAGGCTGTTTTTGTCATGCGCGAATTATATCCCAACGGCTCATGTTTGCCAAAACCGCAACTTGCGCTGATTTGGCGTCGTTCAGTTATACGACGGCTCCATGTCGTCTATCGGGCGGACGAGCACTTCGCGCGCTTTGACTCCGTCGGCGGGGCCGACTATGCCCTGTTTTTCCATGACCTCCACTATCCGCGCCGCCCGGTTATAGCCGATGCGAAGCCTGCGCTGGATCATCGAGATGCTCACCTGCCTCGTGCGGGCGACGAGTTCCACCGCCTGGTCGTAAAACTCGTCCATGTCTTCTTCCATCCCCTCGCCGCCGGCTTCCTCCGCCGGAGCTTTGAGTATGTCCTCGATGTATTCGGGCCTTCGCTGGCCTTTGAGGAAATCCACAACCCTGTGTATCTCCGCGTCGGAGACGAACGGGCCTTGTATCCTGCCCAGGTTGGCCGCGCCCGGCGGCAGATAAAGCAGGTCGCCTTTGCCCAGCAGTTTCTCGGCTCCCATGCTGTCTATGATCGTGCGGGAGTCCACCCGCGAACGCACCTGATAGCTGATACGCGCCGGGAAGTTGGCCTTGATAAGCCCCGTCAGCACGTCCACGCTGGGCCGTTGGGTGGCGACAATGAGGTGTATCCCCGCCGCCCGCGCCATCTGCGCCAGCCTGGCAAGCGCGTCTTCGACGTCCTTGGACGACACCATCATCAGGTCCGCCAGCTCGTCTATCACCACCACGATGTAGGGAAGTTTTGTAAGCGGCTCTTCTGCTGTCTCATTTTCATCCGGCTCGATGGCGCGTTTGGACGTTTTCGATTTTTTGCCATCACCGGCCTGCAGGTCGGCCACGCGCTTATTGAAGTTGTCTATGTTGCGCACGCCATGTTCCGACAGCAGGGCGTAGCGGCGCTCCATCTCGGTGACTACCCATCGAAGGGCGTTGGCGGCTTTCTTCGGGTTGGTCACCACCGGCGCGATAAGGTGCGGGATGCCGTCGTAGATGGATAGCTCCAGCATTTTTGGGTCTATCATGATGAATTTGACGTCCGACGGGGTGAGCCTGTACAGCACGGAGCAGATCATCCCGTTTATCCCCACGCTTTTGCCGGAACCGGTGGAGCCTGCTATGAGCAGATGCGGGATGGCCGCAAGGTCAACCACAACAGGTTTGCCGGACACGTCCTTGCCAAGCGTGAGCGGAATCTTCGCCCCGCTTTCCTCGAACTCCTCGCTGGAGAGTATTTCCTTAAGGTACACCGGCTCGCGCGAGAGGTTCGGAACCTCTATCCCCACCACGGACTTGCCGGGTATGGGCGCCACGACGCGGATGGACATCGCCCTCAGGCTCATCGCAAGGTCGTCGGCCAGGCTGACGATGCGCGAAACCTTTACACCCGGCGCAGGCTCGAATTCGAATATCGTGATGACCGGACCGGGCAACACCTGAGTCACCCGCCCTTCTATCCCGAAATCCAGCAGTTTCTTTTCCAGTATCCGGGAGCTTTTTATCAAGTCTTCACGGGACTGTTTGACGACCGTCTTGGCCTCGGCGTCCAACAGCTTAAGCGGCGGGAACTCGTATTCGCGCTCCTTTTTGTCGAAGCTGAATATCTCCTGCTGGAAGACCTCTTCGGGCGTCTGCTTTTTGCCTTTGCCGCGTGGTGGCGGTATGACAGTGGGAGATTCCTCATCCTCCGGCGAAAAATCCACTATTCTCGGCGGCGGCATATCCATAATCATCCCGTCGGCGGATTCAAGACCGCCTTCGTCTTCCCTGTCTTTTTCCCTTATCCGTTTTTTACGTTCGCGCACAATCCGCTCATCTTCATTTTCGTTGATAAGGGGTATCCGCACGGAACCTAGTTTTTTGAGCACAGGCCAGGAGAGGCGGCCAAGCGCGAAGGTTACCCCTTTCATCTTCCATACGAGCCGCGCAGAGCTAAGCGCCATGTTGTGAATGGAAAGACGGAACATAAGCAATACGGAAAGCAGGACAAGAGCTATAAGGGCGACAAACGAGCCGTAAACACCGAACCAGGGGACGATAAGTTTTTCCGCCACGAACCGGCCCATCATCCCACCAGCCGTCGAAGCGCCGAAAACTGGGTCTTTCGTCCATATCAGGTGAGTCATCCCCGAAAGCGACGACGTTAAAAGAGACAAGCCCGAAAGGAAAAAAAACAGCGACGAAACCCTGTGTCCCGAAAGAAGTTTGAAACCGACGATCAAAAACCCCGCCACGACAAGCCATGACATGGAGCCGGAAAACTGCGCCAGCGTGTCGGAAACGGACGCGCCGACTATTCCCGCCTTGTTGGAAACGGTCTTTGCGCCGGATAGGTAACGGTTGAAAGAGGGATCGTCCTGATTGTAAGTGCCGAGGCTGATGATGAAAAGTATGGAAAAGGCAATGGTGATAACCCCAAAAACCTCACCAACGATTTTCCACCTTGATGACTCCACCACGGGAACCTCTTAAAGGGATAGGTTAAATAAATACATATAATTGCTTGAAATGTAACATAAAAATGTGCATTTGTCAAGGATGGGGTGGTTTTTGTTGTTTGTTTCGCGTCGGATATTCAGCGTGGCAAACCATTGCAGGGTCTGTCTCCCAAATGCTCGGCGTGGGGGTTCTTCACCCCGCCGTCCTCCGGTAGGGGCGGCTCGGTGGGTCGCCCTTCTTAATCTGCCCCCCTGATAAGGGGGGTGGCGCGTCCTCGCGCCGAGGGGCTAGTTCAGGAAACCCCCGCTCCTATCGCTCACGGCCCCCTTGCAGGAGGGGGCAAACCCCTGTCTCATCCCACGTTCTTTTATTCTGAACGCCATCAGGTCACAAACTTTCCGCAACCGTTTTACCAGTTTGGCCACACGTCTTGTTCGTTCCCCAAATCCCTCGAAAAAAAAGTTAAACCTTTAGTGGATAATTTCAGACGAATTGGTTACACTAACTCCTTTTATGGGCCGTTAGCTCAGCTGGTAGAGCAGCTGACTCTTAATCAGCGGGTCGGTGGTTCAAGTCCACCACGGCTCACTTTAAAATACAATGAGTTAGGCTTTATAGTCTAACTCATTTTTTATTCGTGTAGGCGCTATGTAGGCAATTAGGGGGAGCTTTATCGTTTTCCTCCAGCCCGCCCCCGTTAGCTACTACGGTATTATTGACATTTTAGAGTTACCTCCCCGGATACAAAAAAGGCCAGCCTGAGGCCGACCCTTAGGGGATAAAAGGGACTATTTCAAAACTGCGCCTTTGCAAGCTTTCGCCAGACGGAACTTAAAGACAGTCTTCACCGGAATCTTGATGGCTTACCACTGTGGCGGGATTACAGCCCGCCCTGGCTTTTCGTTTGACTACCACCCGCTTACCGAAACCCACCCACCTTGGTTTCTTTGTCGGTCAACTGAAGGAGGTTAGTCATAAGGTCAGCTACGGCTTTCTTGATGAGACTGGCTGGCCAGGAACACGGTTACTATTTACGCTTTCGTCATGGGTTTCTTAGCCGTTCAAATCCCCCCTCTTCTGGGAGGAATGGGTTTATAAAAAATTGAAGGCTTCGTCCACATGATGGAGCATATTCCAATATCAGTCGAGTTCCTCTCTCCTGTGCGCTGGCATGAACACATCCACAAGGTGTGGCACAGCGACACCACTCAACCCCATCTGGGACTTTATCCCGGCAAGCTCTATCTCCCATACGTTCCGGCTGGTGGGATTGTGCATTGGGTCATCGAGAATATGGACATTCACCAGCCATGCCGGGACGCCAACCACTTCGTTTAAGAAATAGAGATGCGCCAACCGGTTGGCCGACTGGTACCACTTCCCCATCCAGTCGGTTTCGGGCGCCACGCCGAGCCACTTTTTCGTTTTCTGGAGAGCTTTTTCGATTATGGATCGTGAATAAGGGGAGGCTCCGCAACCGTTCCCCTCAATTTCGCCTGGGTAGTTTTTAGCTTCAACCAGGATGACGCCTTCTTTGCCATTTATTTTCACCCGCGCCAGCGCATCCCATCGTGGGCCGCCTTTTGGCCAGAAGTCTCCAACCAACAAGGGAGCCAATCGGGACATCCCGACGGATCGTAGGAAGTCTTCGTCCTTGTATTCTTCATAAAGCGCATTCTTCAACGGCGACACCCAGCTTATGTGATCTTTCAACGCTGGATAGGCGGCGCAGATTGCGGTGTTCAGCTCCTCTGCGCGACGGTTGACGTAAATCTGTATCTGAAGCTGGCTTCCCTTGTAAGCGCGGCCTTGCGAATCGGCCCGGCCATTTGAGGAACTACGGGGAGAAATGAACGATTTGATCATATTAAATCCGTCCTTAATCTGCTCACCAATAGATTGGGCCTCTACGTATTCAAACTCGATATCGCCGTTAAGCCTCGGCTTATTCCCGTTTAATCCCAGAATAAGCGCATCTGGGGACATCTTGATTGCCACGAAGCGAACAGGCACATCCAACTCCGCTTCAACCTGCCTGTTCAATTCCGCAAGCTCCGCCGTTTGGCCATACCAATACCCTTCCGGCGCCATAACGCAGACAGCGGGAATGCTTTCGCGGATGGGTTTCCCCTTCGGCTCACTTCCTATGTCATCCATATTTGCCTGCACCATCGCCGCGTAACCCAGAGCCTGAAGCAGAGCGGCGGAAGGTGTATCCGTCCGGTTGGCGCCCTGCTTTAGCTCGATGACCCATGCCTGTCCCGCGCTAGTAACGCCGAACAGGTCAACCTTTCCTACGCCTTTATCATCCTGCCGCTCCTTGAGGGGGAACTGGTAATCAAGCAACGTCAAGGATATCCCGTCGGGCAGGGTGATGGGTGTCTTCCCCGGCCCGAACCGGTTCCACAATGCAATCGCCAGATGCTCCTCATTGCGGTTAGTGCCGCCTTTTGTGGATGGGACACCATCATGGCCGTCAATAAAGTATCGTTTATCACGGTTGTGACGCCGTGGGGCGCCTTTCATGATACGTTCATACGATCCTTTCAGGTCGGCCATATCCAGAGAAGTCATGGTTTCTTCGCCTTTTGTTATTTTTTCTGCGACGCCACTCGCCGCAATCAACGGCTTTAGCCCATGCCGCTGATTAACCTCGCTGATATGGGATTTCCAGAAAGCAACGTCATTTGTCTCATGAGTAGGGGCGTCGTAGCTATCTTTGGCTTTGCCTAAAATGTATCCGGCTGTTGTGCCAGGGAAGTGTTTTTTCCCTGACATTTCGACCATTGGCGTTCGTGAGTAGTCACGGATCGAAAATGATGTGGATGTTTGAGGATCGTCCTTATGAAAGAAAAACACGAACGTGCCGGGGCAGATATCCGGCAGATAGAGCAATTTGCGGTTACTCATATTCCTCTCCTTTGTTTGTCATGGATACATCCGCCCCCACGTTTGGCTTTGCCTCTTCTTATTATAGGTTACGCCGCGTTATAGTGGCCTAAGCCCGTGCCGCTGATTAACCTCGCTGATACGGGATCGCCAGTAGTGAACGTCATCCGTTGGATAGCTGGGAGTGTCAGCGGTGGCAAGCCGACGGGCGTCATACATGGCCGTCGCCATTCGCAGGATATCTGCGGCGGTTTTACCGGGGAAATCCTTGCCACGGTAAATCCGCGCCTTCCCGCCTGTCGAATAATCCCGGATCGAAAACGATGTGGATTTTTCCATCTTTCCCTTGAAATAGAAAAACACCAGGGTGTCAGGGAAATAATCCGCTAGGTAAATAAGCTGGGTTTGAAAAAACATGGCCCTACTCCACCCCCACCGGCGCAAAATGTCTGGCAAGATCGGCGACAGCCGTAGCGTATTCCGCTGAAACACCTTCTTGGCGCTGGTAAACCGATGTCATACCGATATTATCATCCCCGCCCGGTGTACGGGCAAGCGAATCCGCCACGCGGGACCATGCGCCGGAGCTGTAACGATGGGATGTCGCGCTGTTAAGTGGAACGCAAACGTTGTACAACTGGTCGTTAACCATCATGTCATAGCATCCCGTCAGGCGATTATCACCTTCTACGATGAAGCTGAACACCCGATAGGTTTTGTATAAACCCGTTTCCCCCAAGGCCACGTATCGGTTAAGCGACGGATACCATGCCGCCACCACCAGCAGTGACTGATAGTCGGCGTCAAACCCTCGATAGATAATGTTTCCATCATCAGTCATTTTGTCCGTTGGGCCGGTAATGGTGTAACGGGCATCGTAATCCGTCCCTGACAAATTGTATTGGAAGATGAAATTGGCTAGTAACTTATCCGATGGGCTGGAACTGACTGCCGGACTCTCTGCGCTTCCACCGCCTCCGCCGCCCCCGCACCCGACAAGAAGTAATACCGCCATCAGCGCTGTCGCCACGTTTTTCATGATTCGTCTCCGTGATTGAAATTATATGTAGATGGACTTCCCGGATGGAACGTGCACTCCGTCCCATCCTTATTGCATGTCATCGTGGGTTTAATGGACCCGTCACTGGTGTTATAGGGGCTGTTCGCCCACTCTTCCTGGCTCATGGGGTTGCCGCAAGCGCCTAACGAAAGCATGATGAGCAAAGCAAGGGTTCTCATTATGTTTTTCCTCCAGCCTGAGTTACCTTTTATTGTCATGGCTACACTTTACAGTTCGCATGTGACATCCCGGGTCACACGAATGTCACTCTTCATTAATTTCTGTGACCTCGAATGTCACAGGAACCTGATACGATTTAAGCGGGAGGAAAACAAATGCCGCGCAACGAGCAAGTCATCCGGTTCATGGCCATCCTCAAAGAGCTGGAATCGCCCCAGGGCCTGTATGCCCCACGCATGGCGGAACGGTTCAAGGTGGACCGCCGCACGGTTTATCGTGACCTGAAAGCGGTGGAAGACGCTGGACACCCAATCTATCAGGACACGTCTGGGACGCGGACTGTCTGGCGCATGTCTCAAGGGTATCGGACGGGAATCCGCGATCTGCCGGTGACCCATGGGGAGATGCTGGCGCTTTGGTATGCAGTGACCCTTGTCAGCCGCCACGCCCCCGCCCCATTTGAGAAAGACGTGCGGTCGCTCATCAAAAAAGTGGAATCGCTTGGTGGGAACGGCAACGGGTTCCGGGAAGCCGCCAGCCGCCTATTCCGCCCCTTAATCCGGGGCGCCAAGGTAAAGACAGGCTCGCTTTCCGCTATCGGCGACATAACGACCGCCGTCATCGAAAAGCGGGTGGTGAAGATCGAATATCTTGTGTTTAAGGATGGGACAGTGCGGAGCCTGCGTATCCACCCGCACCATCTTTTTGAATACCGGAACGGACTCTACGTCGCCTGTTATTCCGAATCGCACGATAAAGGTATCACCCTTGCCGTTGAGCGGATACGCAAGCTGGAGTTGACCAACGAAAAGTTTGAGCTACGCAAAGGGCTTGATCCGGCGGAAAGCCACGCAAACAGCATTGGGCTTGGGTTCGGCTCCCCGGCCCGTGTCCGGCTCCAATTTGCCAAGGAGGTGGCGGCGTATGTGAAGGAACGGGCCTGGCATGTGACACAGGTTGTAAAAGAGATTGGCGACGGGCAGGTTGAACTGTCCATGAACGTCTGCATAGATTACGAACTGCTGGGCATGATCTGCGGGTATGGACCGTTTGTGACGGTGTTAAAACCAGAGTCCCTGCGGGAAACGGTCAAGAAAAGGCTTGCGGACGCCCTTCGGCAATATGACTGATTGACTTCCTTATGGAGATGTTGAAATGGCAACCATGATAGTGATTTTGATCGCGCTGGGTATCGGGCTGGGGATACTTGCGCTCTTTCGGAAGACTCCCACTCCGGAGAGGGAACCGTTATCCGAAGAGGAGATGTTAAACGAGGAGATTGACATATTCACAATCATTGTCACAACCGGGGATCATGACGGGTTGCCGAAATAGTGTCCTATTTAACGTCGGACGCTTTACTGATTTTAAGGTCATTTTTTAGGATGTAGCGGGGCGAGCCAAAGAGCTCCTAATCCAGTTTTTCTACCCTCAGATGTCCCAGCCCGAATATCGTAGCCTTCCCAACGTGTATCCAGCTTGCCGCCGCTAATAACGGCCAAAGCTCGCCAGGGCCATGTGGCAGGTTCAAATAACCAGCCACCCCATAAATGTCAAGTTCCCTCTTTTGGCTACCGGAATATCGCACCAGATCAAGCCGTTCCCATTTGCCATCACCGGTTATAACTTGTTTTGACGTATAAATCAGGGCTGGCTTGATGTCAGTGAAAATGGCGCTGGCGTCCGGCGGCAAGTAATAAGCCACCCTCCTGGACGCCGACGATACGATGTCGCTTAAGCTCGGGGATTCCACCAACAGCTTCTTGCGCAATATCCTTACTGGCGCGTTAAAAAGCAACCTGCATGGGGCGGTTTTTGGATCGCCTTCTATTGGCCACACAGCGTTTCCCAATATCCAGCCGCTTTTCGAGTTTTCAGCGGATGACAATCTCCCGTCACAGCCAAGAAAATGCGTTTTTCTGATCGTGAACGGAATTCTCTTCTTCCCAAGCCCCATTTGACTGGCCATATTCCACGCTGATATAAGTGCATCATAGTGATTGACGGCGTCACCAATGAGAATTTGTTCGATAGCAGGGAATCCATCATTGGATGGGGTAGTTGGCCGCAGTGTGTAACCCGGAATTTTATTATTAGTTTCTTCACCATCGTCAGCGAATACTTTCGAGTAAATGTCCCTGTCTAACTCGTGCAACGCCGCGCCCCAGACACCTCTTAGCATCGGTATGGTAGCAAATACCTCTGAGGTATCTATTTCCATGCGAGTGGCGAGAATGGTGATACGTTTAAGAAACGCCTTAAGAATTATCTCCAACCCCATTATTCCGTCCCTTCATCGAGCAATTCAGCGACATGGGAAGCCTCGCTTGCCTAATATAAAGGATGCATACATCCATACAGACAAGAGGCAAGGCAAACGGCTCATCGAATGGCCAAAGCGCCATCCCAAAGATTCTTCAGCCTTTCGCTTGATGTTAGCTTTTCCAACTCGCCCCATATAGTTTTGCTAACTTTATCTTCAGCGATGATGAAATACGCTCTAGGGCTGTAAGCGGAAAATCTAACACTCATTACGGTTTTGTCACGGATACCAATATTGGCCAATCGCTCCCCATGAAAACGCTGTTGTTCCACATGCTTCCCTTGTCTCCCAAGGTGGTGATATATGACGGTAACCCTGTGATGTGCCGCAAAAGCAGTGATCTCGTCCATGAGCGCATACTTTCCAGCAAGCTTTGAATTTCGACTTACCCCAGAAACAGGCTCAATTCCATTGTCAGGGTCAAGAAACACCATAGGGCATGTTGATACGGTGGACAAAGCGGACTTAACCCAATCTTTACGCAAGCGGCCTCGTTCCTGCAACGGCGACAGTTTTAAATTTTGATTGTCTGGCGCAAATGTATAGTCGCTGAAAAATACAGACCCCGCAGGAGCCACGTTAACCGACTCTAACATGCGCACTGAGCGTTTTTCATTTAGCGATGAAACATCCCTGAGAATTTTGAGCAACTCGTTGTCAATATTATGGAATCTGGTTTTATCAAAATAGTTTATATGTCGCCCATCATTATTGTGACTCTCGTCAGGGAATAGGTACCAGATAACGCCAAGACGCAGGTTGAGCGCATGAGCAAGTCTTCTTAAAAGAAAAAACTTCCCAAAATCACCAACATCCCCGGCATAGCGATGTTGCATTACACTTCCGCCACTATTTTTTGCGCCATTTGTCGTTTCCCGTGAAATGGAGACATTACATGCCTTGATTCGCTGATAAGCATGGCCATCGCATATTGTCATTGCGAGGACGTCTCTGGCGTCCGTGGCAATCTCAGGATTATCCTGGATCGCCACACCCCTGTGAGGTGGCTCACGATGACACGGTTGGGCGTTGATTTCCAACTCACCCCACGCTTCACGCGTATGTTATCAGGGAATCAAGAATTACATACCGCTACCATGAAAACCTTCTAGCTTTAGGATAGCTTAGAAAACCTAGCCATAGGGCTAAATTTCCCAGCGCCCCGTTTCAATCCCCTCGTTTCTGGGGCGTGGTTTGCGACTCTTTTTCTCTGCGTCCCAGAGTTTGCGAGTCATTTCGGTTTCAATCCCCTCATTTCTGGGGCGTGGTTTGCGACGAAGGAATTGAAAATGGCTCGCTCAAAAAAAACACTCACTAAGTTTCAATCCCCTCGTTTCTGGGGCGTGGTTTGCGACGAATTAGAGTGGGTATCCACCCAGTTATTTCCGGCACCCTCTGGGTTTCAATCCCCTCGTTTCTGGGGCGTGGTTTGCGACATGGTTGTCGAGGTAATAGACACTGTGGAGGATATGGTTTCAATCCCCTCGTTTCTGGGGCGTGGTTTGCGACTTGTCTACACCGATGGGACTAACGGCAACGGTGGGGCCTTGGGTTTCAATCCCCTCGTTTCTGGGGCGTGGTTTGCGACACTGGCAACGGTGCGCGAGATAGGGAGGCACGGCAAGATGAGCGGTTTCAATCCCCTCGTTTCTGGGGCGTGGTTTGCGACGGCCCTCAAAAAGACGGCCACAGAGGCCGATTTGTTCGAGTTTCAATCCCCTCGTTTCTGGGGCGTGGTTTGCGACTAAAATCAGCCAGTTCGGTGATCAACAACCCGGTGGCTCTGTTTCAATCCCCTCGTTTCTGGGGCGTGGTTTGCGACTTTGTTCGACGGCCTTCAGTAATCGGTTCCCCGTTGAGCCATGTTTCAATCCCCTCGTTTCTGGGGCGTGGTTTGCGACCTCTTGGCAGAAAATGGGCCGTCAACAGCCTCATCGGCATGAAGTTTCAATCCCCTCGTTTCTGGGGCGTGGTTTGCGACCGTGGATAAACATGTCCAGATGATAGTAGGGATGGACGGCGTTTCAATCCCCTCGTTTCTGGGGCGTGGTTTGCGACTCCGTTTGCCTCTTTCCAATCAACAAGGGGATGTTGCGTTTCAATCCCCTCGTTTCTGGGGCGTGGTTTGCGACCGAAGGAAAATGTGCAATCTGCGGTTGAGATATTGTCCAAGTTTCAATCCCCTCGTTTCTGGGGCGTGGTTTGCGACTATACTAGCTTGTGAGCCTTGTTATTCAACCGGTTATTACGCCTGTTTTCGTAACCTGGCAAAGACATGTACAGTATGATACAAACCTAATGTGGCGCCAATAGGCGCGTTGGACATAATGCCAACATTTTCAAAGAACTGGGTTCGTTCGTAACCTACCCCCCTTTTTAAGGGATAAACCGGTTACGAACAGTCACAAACCACGCCCCAGAGCGGGGCTACCAAATAATAGCACAGCCATATACCCTGTGGGGCATTTTAGAACTTTACGCGATGAAGACGATCTCTTCACCAGGTAAGGGTTCCCCTTCGGAGCGTCCCATCGTTGTCCGCAGTTTGGCGCATGCGGCGCAGATGCGGTATATCGTAACCCGGTCTTCATCCGGGTTTATGATAGCCCGTGCCTTGTTCACCATAATGTCAAAGAGCCGTTGATCAAGCGCGGCTTCAAAAACGCTGAACTGCGCCCGATCGCCGTATCCGTCCAGCATTTTGGCCAGCCGGGTGCGGCGTTTATCGTCTTGAATGTCATAACAGATGACGTATCTTACATAATTTCCTTCCAATATCATCCACCATCAGAAAGGTTATGCTAGATAGATTCTTCGCTTCGCTCAGAATGACACTGCTTCGCCCAGAATGACACTACCTCCAATATCATCCACCATCAGGAAGTGTTTATATTAGATAGATTCTTCGCTTCGCTCAGAATGACACTTGCTTCGCTCAGAATGACACTGCTTCGCCCAGAGTGACACTGCTTCGCCCAGAATGACACTACCTCCAATATCATCCACCATACAGGAAGGGTTGATACTCCTTGCCGCCCCGAAATGAGGCGGCCAGTATCTCCACCTGATCGCGGATAATTTGCAACGGGGATTTTTTCTCTTCAGCGTTTTTTACGCGTATGGGTTTGCGTAGATGTTTCTCCCATTCGTAGAAGAATATTTTTCGGCCTTCTGTGGTCAGGCGGACGCCGTTTTGGCTGTCGCTGTCGCCCTCGAACATTTCCGGGCGAAGGATGCGCAGGTTGCAGGCGCGAAGCACGAACCTGTCCACGATGGGCGCGCGCAGTTCTTCGAGCAGGTCTATCGCCAGGCTGGGCCTGCCGGAGCGCATTTCATGGAAAAAACCGATGCTGACGTCCAACCCACGGGCTTCTATCAGGCTGGCGAGCTGGTTGGAAACTATTGTGTAGCAGAATGAGAGCAGGGCGTTGGCCGGGTCTTTGGGTGGCCTGCGGTTGCGTCCGGGAAACTGGATTTCGCCACGGAAGGCGGAGCCATAGGCGGCGAAATAGACGCGGGCGGCGGAGCCTTCTACGCCAAGGAGCTGATCGGCGCTTGTGGCGGTGGCGGCGGTGGCGGATGATTGCTCCAGGTCGGCGATGGATTGGGAGAGGATGGCTCCATCGTCTTCATTGCTACGGATGTCTTTGAGGACTTCCGCGCAATTGGCGAGTTTGATTGTGACGACGGATATTGCGCGGTGGAGCCTGTCGGCCTCGTTGGTGGCGAGCTGGTACTGCGAAATGCGGAGGTCGGCGTTGCGTGGGGTGTCTGGGATACAGCGGCCCAACAGTTTGCCGCCTCGTGTGAGCCATGCGACGCATATGCCTTTTTCGAGGCAGAAGAGGAGGGCGTCGGACGTTATGTGGTTGTGGCCGATGATGGCGACCATTTCCAGCAGGTGTGGCTCGACAGAGGCGATGACGCGGGAGTGGTGGCTGTGGTGTGAGTTGGCGGATGTGGGTGAAGCGCTGGTGGATGGGGATGCGTTGGTTTGCTCATCGTCCACGGTGGTGACGTTAAGGGACTCGCCGGAGAGGCGGAGTGTGGAGTTTGGCTCGGAGACGTATAGTGTTGGCATGTTGTTTCATCCAATGCGTTTACTTTACCCCGAAGTTGATTGAACGGGCCAGTTCCAGGTTGCGCTGGGCGTTCTGTGGGTCGTCTTCACGGATCAGGGTTTCCATCTCCTTGAAATCGGACAGGAGTTTCTTTTTGTCCACATTGCCCATAGAACGGAAACCATGTATCAGCAGGCTGTTATTCCTGCTTTTGGTCGAAAGGAGGCTCTCCCTGTTTTCCTTGAGAAGTTTCGCGCCCATTTTGTCTCCCAAAGCTGTAAGAAGCATGGCGGCTTTTTCTCTGCTGGCCTGATAGCGCCCACCTTCGCCGGTATGCCAAGACTGTCTGCCATCTTTCTTCAGTTTATCTTGAACTCCGAGCAAAGCGGGATGATCCCTTTGTACATCGTCGGAGTCTATGCCATTATCAAAAAGTCGAATCTGCGCGATGAGTTCGCGGATTCTATAAGCTCGGATGACGGCGTCTTCCAACTGGTTGTCACGAACCCTTCGTTCGGCATTGGCAAGAAGGTCGGCGGCGATTTTGCGGAGAATTGGGGATTTCGACTTATGGGCTTTGGTTAGCGGTTCCGAAAGATTCTGCACCCACTTGCGCATTTCCTTGTTAGGAAAATATTCTTTCCAGTTAGCGAAATCTTTTTTCATTTTAGTCCAGCTATCAAGTTCTGCTTCTGCTATTCGAAAAGCGGATGGGTAATCAAACTTTTCCCAGGATGAATAAAACTCCGCCATTGAGCGAATGGCTGATAATTGAGGAAGCATTTTTTCTGGCCAGCCGATTTTGGCAAATGAATTCGCAGGGTCGGGCAATAGTTCCAAAACTGCGGCGAAGGCTCCACTGCTGATGAAGCGGAGGGCTGTATCCAATTTTTGCTGACCAGTGGCGGTGGTTGTGCTGATTTCGTTTATCATTTCCTGCCCGGAGACAACCTGGCCGCGATTGTCCCTTCTATCACTGGTGATATAGCGGAGGACAGGGATTTCATGGCGTACTGCGGCTAGAACAAGCGCGGCGGACATGGCTTTTGTGCCACGGGTGAAATCGGCCACGATATTCTGGTTAAGATAACCTTGTGAATGGAGGCCATTCATCACTTCATCGAAATGGGCAAAACAGGAGTCTGCGTCGTCCTCCTGTTTTGCTTTTGGGAGAGGGGAAATTTCTATCGGGGCGGAGCCGATTCTGTCCTGTAACATACCTGCAAACTTTTTAGTTATCTGAGAGGGGAGGAGGACGACTTTTTGCCACTCGCCCTTTGAGATGGATTTTTGAAGAGGCGTTAGGAGCGACGTTTCCAGTTCGTCAACATTGCCTGTTCCGATGGTGAGTATGAGGGCTTTATTGCTCATGTGTTTCTCCATTATTTAACGGCGATGATTAGGTTGTCTTGGATTGGCGGCTTTTCCGCTCTTTGGAGGAGTCGGACTTCCCCATTTATATTGCGGTTTTTGCTGGTTGTCATCGTGTACTAATACGTTCACCTCATCGCCAATGCCTGGAGGCGGGCTTGGCGGCGTCCCAACAGTGAGGGTTCCCGCATTTTTCCCCGGCTCTTGCACATCAAAGCCACCTTTTGGACGTTCTGCGAGAATCTTAACTTTAGCGGGAGAGCCTGAATCACGCTTTTGGGGAATTGATGAGAGGGGTGAGGATTGTGGCGCATTCTGCCATTTCCCGTGATGCTCATTAGCCCTTTTCGTCAAATCATCCTTAAGATGCATTAGAAAGCGACCCAAGAAATCCTTACTTCTTTTCATGTCAGGAAGGTATTTGGATGGGAATGCAACGATACGGATAATCAGCGTCCCGTCATCGGCCTTTGCCAAGTGGAAATGCACAGGGGAAGTATGGCGATCCCCTTTTGGCCCTTGAAGTTGTTCCGGCTGTTGCCATGTCTTTGCATCTTGATGAGAAAGAGGATTGTTTCTTGGCCCGTGTATTTGTCTTGGCAAGCCCATTGCGATTTTAGATGGGCAGTGTTTTCCATGTCCGGTTTTTCCGTTCGCTTGAGAAAAACCCATATAGGCCGCACCCAATTGATCCAGTACGCCCCAATAGTTTTTCCATATAGTTTTCACTTCAACAGGAGTTAACATCACCGAAAGGCTAGACGACTCCGGTTCGAGTGGTTTCGCAGATCTAAAATCGGGGCAACTTTTCAAATGCGTGTGAAGGCGTTCCGCAACCGAAATGCAAGTAGTCAGTGAATATTCAAATCGTGTTTCTTTGGAGATAACAAGAGATCCAAAACCTTTCCCGGATTTTGCGCCAACGCCACCGTAATTGCACAATAACCATAAAGCGGCTTTCGCTTGCTCAAACGCAATTTCCGGTGATATTTCAAAGCTACTTTTTTTATCTCCATTTTTATAAACGTAAAAACCTTTTCGGGCAATAAGTCCAACTTGCCATGCGGCTCCGGGGTCAATTACATTGCGTTGATGCCTTTTTTCTACTTTATCCAACTCATCCATTCCGTATGAGGCATAAATAAGTGGCTGTGTTGTCATCCGTGGAGCTGGCATCAAGTCGTTTTTTCTTACAAAGTCTCCATCCAGTTCCAGTATTTTCCTGCCATTTTTACTTGTTCCCTCTTTTTTAACTAACAAGGGATGGACAGATGGCTTATTCCCTGTAATCTCCAGCCTCACCGCCCCTCCCGTATTCGTATCTCCCCATATCGCCGCTTCGAGTTTGCGTAACGTCGCAACGTCCAGATAACCGGCGTGCATGGTGCGCCACCACCAGCGCAATACTCCGCGAAGTGTGGCTGGGCGCAGGTCGCAATCTTCCGCTTTTTGATTGGCTCCAGCCAGGAAGGCGGGGGTGACTAACTCCAGCGTGGCGGTAAAGGTTTTGAGCGCTGTGGAGTCTTTGATAGATGGTATGGTATTTTTGTTTTCGTCAACGGGTTTGAACGATCCATACCCGGCGTTTGTCTTGGCCCCGGCTCCCATGTGGCATAACGCGCCGGTGAGCCATGTTTGGGCGAGATCAACCAAACGCTGGTCAACATCGTTCCGTCGTTTGGATAAAACGAATGAAAATGTTTCCCCGGAGCCGATGGCGAGAAAATAGACGGGGATGGGGTTTTCCCAGTCGCCGGGGGCGTCATTATTGTTTTTGCCTTGATAATACTTGGAGTGATGGTTATTGACGATATCCACGACCAGCTTAGGCCATGCGGTGGGCCATGCGTCGTGGAATACGATGGAACCGGCGCTGGCGGAATCCCCCTTACCATGTTTTGGCAACCATTCCCTTTGCAGATAATCTTTTTTATCGTTGGAATGCGGCGCCCAGCCGAATACTGATTCAATATCATTAAATGCTGTTTGTTTGTCTTTTTGATCCGCTAGCCATATTGTTTCCGCATAGGCGCGCGCCATGCCTTTCAATCCGCTACCGGGCAGATAGACGAACCCATAGATGGGGTGCAGGCAAATGCCAGCGTTTTCCAAAGCGGAGGCGCGGGAGAGATGGAGGGTGAGCGGGCCGGTGGTGCGGCATTCCCATGTAAGCGCGTTGGGAAGGAGGGAATCATTTCGGCGTTTAAGCCAGTTTTTGAATTCGCCGAAGGATTTGTTATTTAGTTCCGCTACTTTGTTAAGGACTTCCTTTTGCTTCTCCTGTTGCTTTTGCTCGTTTCCTGGCTCATTTCGGATGCTGAACTTATCCAGCACAAGCGAGTGATTGCAATCGTTGTTCCGCAACTGATCTTCAACCAGTTTGGCGGTTGTCGGAGGAACGCATAGGTTAGACATGGCGGCGCCTTAGTTTGTGTTGTCGTTGTCTTCGGTAATGCCTTCGGCCTCAGCGAAGCGGTTCAGCCACTGAAGATAAGCAAGTGTTTCATCGGTTGCGCGACGGAGGAAGTTAGCGTCGTTTTTCATTATTCTTGCGAGTAGTGGCATTTGGGCGTCGGCTCCGGGCATTTTCTTCTTTGTCCATTCTGACAGCGCATCCAACAGTTTTGGCGCGTATTTTTTGGCTTCCAAAAAGGCCAGAGATGATCCCAACCCTGCGCTCATAATCCTGATGGGGAGTTTCTTTGCCTGTCCACCGAACTTTTTCTGGTCTTGAGGCGCAAGCTCCCGCTTCACGTTCTGAACAATACCCCACGAGTGGGCGGCGCGTTCTTGATCCAGCGTCTGGTTCATCTTGCGCCTCCTTTCCTGTCAATCCATACTTTGCAGATGCCTTTGCCGATGGTTTCGTCGCCACCGATTTGCAGGACTTTGGGCAGTTTGTTTTCCACATACCCCATTATGTCCGCCCCTTTGTTTTTTCCACCTTTCACTCTGCTGTTTTCCGCTATGACCAGCGAGTAAAATATGGTCTCCGGCGGGATGAACTCCTGATAGAAAAGGGCGCCTGATTTAGCGGTCTTGCTCTTGTAGTCCAATCCTATCCTCGCTGAAACCTCCGTAGCGTGTCGGACAAAATGCGTGAAGTCGTCGTTGTCCAAGACGAGCAAACGTTTTTTCACGCTTTCCTTTGTGTCGTCATCTACGGTTTTTGCTATCCATTCGGCGATGGCTCCTGAATCTCCGTTTACTTTGAACTCAAACTCCTCAAGCACTACCTGCCCCGTGCCCACCAGCAAAGGGGAATTTGCCGGGCACAACGCTTCATTGGCATTTACGTTGCGGGGTAGCTTGACGCCGCCCATTCCGCCCAATCCCATGTCCCTATTCAAGCGTTCGATAACACCTGGGCATGTCACCCATGCAAACACGCCACGCAGTGAACGGACGGGAAAAGCAAGAATCCGCGCATCGGTAAGGCTTAACGCGCCTGCGTGTTTGTCAGCTGAATTCGACAGGGGGCCGAAAACCTCGCATAATTCCTGGTCATCGTCTTGAGCGCCATTAGTCCCCCTGCAAGCGTCCCTTAGCACGCCTTTTAGCGACGAGCCAGGTATTACGGGCCATAGCGTGTGCCGTTCCCGCTGAATGGGCAAATCAACCACTCCCAACGCCGTGCCGGAACCCGGGTGTAGGCCGGTCATGGCATGTATAAACAACGCTCCATACTCAGGCATAATCAAACCTCCCTTCAGCGTAAATTCCATAGCCAAGCCGGGCATCTTCCCCGTCGCACAGGGAACCGATGTTTTGACCAAGCTGTTTATCCACAAAATATACCGACCCGGCGGAGACGGCGAACCGGTTTGGTTTCGGCCCACCTTTCTTCAAATCCCAACCGGAAACGGCCTCATAACCAGGTACGGCGGCGGAAATGAGATTGCCATTGAGCATGGCCGGTTTCCAGCCATTGAAAAGGCCGGGGGTGAGCAGAACCAGCATCGCCCCATTTTCCCTGTTTCGTTCGACATCGCCAAAATTGAGAGCAGGGTCATTAACCCGATGAAACTGCGCGTACCGCCCTTCGCCACCAAGCTTGATCACGCTTGGGTTTTCCTTAGTCGGGAGTATTTCGGAGATATCCTTTGGGGCGGTCACTTCCATATAGAGCGACACCTTGTCTTTGAGCGCAAGCAGGTTAACCGCGTATATTTGCCCATCCTCCGCTGTTAGGGTATTTTTATCAACACCAATACCCGTGCGCCGATCATGCCCATAAACTTCATCGGCGGACACAAAATCTTCTTTGCCAGGGACGCCACCGCCGAGAAACGTTTTCATGCCAGAGAGTTTAATAAACGGCTTACTTAGCCGCTTTGCCGGTTTTGAATCCTTCCGCCATAGCGGTTTCATACCATCGGCGGGTTCCCATCCAGGTAATGGCGTTTTACTGGTATCGAGCGGTTTGAGCGCCTGAATTTCACAATCCTCCGTTTCCACCAAAGTCGCTGGGACGGGGAACAACAGTTCATCTTCCAGCATGAACCACGGGCCCCGAAAGCTTACATCCTGCATGACCCTGGTAAATTCCGCCGAATCCGCCAGCCCCTCAAAATCACACCCGAGCGATTCCATCAACCATGTGCGAACAGCGCCTGCAGTGGTTTGCGGCATGGGAAGATTACGGGTTTGCGCCTTGTCGGCTGTACCAAATGGCTTTCCGTCGCGGAAAAAGAGGGTATCCAGCGGATTGAAACAAAGGCCGGTCCATTTATCCATCAGTCCCTCCCTCGCGTGAAAAAGGAGGCGGATTGCAATAACGTGATAAAGTCTTTGAGCAAGGCGGCGTCACTCAGGTTAGCTTTGTCGTTGCAATCGCGCCGGTCCACATCCTGTTTCATCAGTGACGCGCAATATTTGTCGAACAGACCCTGCATTTTTGACCCGGCGCTTATTTTTTCGTCCCCACGCTCATCTTCCCCAAACTTTACCCGCGTTTCTTTTTCCGCGCGGTTCAGTTGGCGTTTAATCTCCGATTTCATAAGATCAACAGGCAGTCCTTTTCCCTCCAGCGTGGGCAGTTCCTGTCGCAGGTGATATACCCATCGGTCAGACGCGCCATTTTTAAAGGCATTAACCCAACAGCTGAAATTATCTGTGAAATCCCAGTTCATCACAGCAGTGGCATGTTCGCCAGAGCGGCGCATTACGGATAGCGCCAGCCGATCGCGTCCAGCGCTTTTTGCCATTTTCTCCGCTGAGCGCGCCTTGTCTAGCGCAAACCGCAAATCCTCTTTATAATGGGCGATGGCTATACCGGCGGAAAGAGTGGCGGTATGCCCCATCATCAACATGTCGCGGTTTTCAATCCGGTAAAAACCCTTATTTTTGGCCCCACCATTGAAATCAGGTTTACCCTGAAATGCCCTGTAAAGCGAGTTGGCGCATTGAACAGCCGATTCAACGGGTAGAAACGCCAGCACATCGTCGCCTCCAGCGTAGATCAAAGTCCCGTCATGGTCTTCTATGACATTTGGAACCACATGCACAGCAAAGTTTGTGAGAGCCTCGCTCATGGCCATATGCGCTGAGGGGCCGAGCGGACGTTTGGCTTGCAGGTGTTTTTCAACGTCAGGAACTTGTTTCTTCAGGTAACTAATTATCTTCTCGTGATAAATATCTCCGATGGCTGGAGCCTTGTCGCCCCGCAACCATTTGCCCATATTATCCGCGTCCATCATCAGAATGGCGTAGTAAGCGGGTGGCTTGCCGCTTTTTTCCTCTTTCTTTTTCTCTGTTAGAAGTTTCCAAACATCGTCAGGAATATTAGGTTCTTCATCTTCCTTGTAATCCTTTTTAGGCCAATGCAACCATTGCCCGCTCCAACTCCCATGCTTTTTTGGATCAAGCTTCGGTTCCTCTTTAAGCCACTTTGCCGCCGCGACCGTCGCCGTATCTTCAAACCTCCATTTTGCTAATCCAAGTTCTTCCCTCAAATACGCTGGTTCAGCAAAGCGTTTCACAAGAGCCACAGAGCATAAGCGCTCGCTGGAACGGAGACGGACGCCATCTATGGTTATTTTGCTGGCCGCCTCCCAGAATTTTTTCGAATCATCAAGGCCAGCGGGTCCCATCTGTTCGTAGCTACCCATCATCGAACATTTAGGGGGAAGCATGGCATCGTCTTTTGTATCAGGAGGAACATTTCTGACGGCTCGTTTTGCCTCCATCAACCTGGCGGAAAGCTCAACCTGCGCTTGCCAAGCGCCAGCTTTCGCCTTGAAAGCGGCGCCGCCTGCTTTTTCAAAAAGCTTATTTACATTTTTGACATTAGAGTACATTTCTTCAAAGCTGTTCTTAGCAAACGCTTTGGAGATGGTGGCTTCAGCAGAATCTTTTAACGGCAATAGCGATGTTTTAATGTCAAAAAAGTTACCAACCTGGTCATCCCATCGGTTATCCCAATTCTCATCAATTGACGACAGAGAGCCTGCCAACTCTTCTCTCACTGCCTCCGTTAACTCTTCCCATTTACCTCGCACTGCGTTTTCACACATGTGCGCAATGTCTTTAGCGCTCTTGCCATCCTCGCCCCACGGCACAACCGCCATAAACTTGTTTGGCAAGCAAGGCGACAGTCGCATTCGGTCGAATTCTTTTTCCAGGTACTCCTTTTTTTTGCCTATATCAAGTTTGTCCAACATCCATGAATCCATAAACGGCAACCCTCGCAGAGCCGGGTAAATCAAAGCCGTTGGCCCGTATGTCTCTACAACCGGAACGATTGCTTGAAACGTGAGCCATGAAAGAATCATGCTACCAGTCCAAAGATCGCGCAGAGTTCTTGCTGTGGAGATGAACTCCTGCACTGGGCCAAGCTGGAAGGAGAGAAGTGCGGCGCCATTTTTGTTCAGGTCCAGATATGTCGGATACAACGCGGCGGCAGTGTCGCAATGATGCCAGATGGTATGGTCGGGCGCGCGGGTTTCCGCTGGCAGATGAAGGTAATGGAAGTTCGCTGGCTGTTCGGCCAACATTCCCGGAAGCAATCGCCAAATGAGAAAGAAAAGCTTTCGTTCATCGCTTTCTTTCTCCACGATACGCTCAATTGTTTTGCTGACAAAGCTTTCGTTAAGGCTGAGATCAGGCAGGTCAACTTTTTGACCGCTTAAAGGATGACGAATGGACAAAGAGCCGTTTTCCAAGCCGACGATTATTCTTTCTTTAGGTAGAGGAAGCCGTTCTATTGAGGAAGAATCCCAATCCGGATTTTTTATCACATCCACCTTGCTTCCCACAGCGGATTTGACATACCTTTCACCCCGCCCTACATGGTTTGGTATATCAAGAGCCTTGTCTGGCGGATCGTGAAGGAAAACATTTAGAAGGTTTATCCAGTAAGCGTTGTCGTCGCCCATGTTAAAAACCTCCCGCATTAGATTTTTTTAGAGTCATATTATGCCGCTTTTAATCCTTTTCGCAACTAGCTTATCCATCCATTAACGCAACATTTGGATGACAATCTGCTTGCGGCGCCCGATAATTGGGTAAAGAGGATTATATGAAGCCGGAGGCTT
>JADGAO010000130.1 GCA_015231995.1 Nitrospinota bacterium
AAGGGTTCAGAATGACAAGCAAGCAGTTGTCATTCTGAGCGATAGCGAAGAATCTATCAAATAGAATATTCTATTATACTTTGATCCTTCGGTCGCCAGGCTCCCTCAGGATGACAAAATATGGAAATCGTTTGATTATGCAAAGGTCTCCTTAGGAAGGGCGATTCACGAATCGCCCCTACAGTGGAGTCCGAGGTGAAGAACGCCTCGGACAGCAACAAGAGTGTTATGCAAAGCTTTACTACCACTCTGTAACGTTCCGCAGTTTCACCACGCGAAATTGCGGGGCGCCGCCGGGAAACATTACGCTGATAACGTCGTTTGCCTGGACAGAGCCTTTCACCTGGTCGAATCTCAATTTCATGCGCATCGCGCCGGATTTTTCGTCGAATTCGATTGGCGAAACCACGTCTTTTAATTCCGTCTCTTTCACCTTCCCCTCTTTTTCCTTCCTGAAAACGGCGGAAGGCGAGGCGTTAAATTTTTCAACAGCGTCTTTCAGCGCCGCAATGTCGAAACCATCCCCAAACACCACTTCGTACTCGAATCCCGCGATAATGGATGAAAGACCCTTCGCGCCGGGAGCCAGCGGTTCCGCGCTGGAAAAACATATCCCCTCTGGAAGCGCGGAATTGAGCCTGGTCAGCAACTGCGCCGTGTTGACCTCCCCGCACAGGTGAACGTCAATAATTTCTTCCATGCTTTCCACACCCAGCTTTAGCGCGGGACCGAAAGTTATTTTCGGATGCGGCGAATAACCTTCCGAATACTTCACCGCCACGCCGGAGCGCCGGATTGCGCGGATGAGCGTGCTCCTAAGCTCCAGGTGCGAAAGAAACCGGCACAACCCCGTCTTGCGGAAATAGAGCCGGTAAATGCCCACAGCCTGCGACTGCGCGGATGGAAGTTTCGGTTCCGGTTTATATTCCGCCTCGTAAGGGGAGAAACATATCTTCGGGTCAATGCCGCAGGCGAGGCATTTGTCCGTCTTGCAGTCGTCGGTGACGATTCCGTCGAGGGCGTTCTGCCACTCCTTGCGGAAATATCTTTTGGTCAGGCCGGTGTCTATATGATCCCACGGCAGAACGTCGTCGAGTCCGTAAGTTTTGTTGGCGTAATCGCGGGAGTCCAGCCCGCATTCGGCGAAGGCTTTCGTCCAGACGTCGAACTTGAACCGCTCCGTCCATGCGTCCATCCTCTGGCCCAACCTGTACGCCTTCTCCACCACCGCGCCGAGCTTGCGGTCGCCACGGCTGAAGGCGGCCTCCATGTGGCTCATCCGCGAGTCGTGCCACTTTAGCGTCAGACGGCGGTTTTTCTTTATCAGCGCGAAGAGGCGTTCCTTTTTATCCCGGAGATTCTCGGCGCTCTCCTGTCCATACCACTGGAACGCCGTGTGGGGTTTTGGCACGAAGTTGGAGACGCTAACGTTGATGTTCCGAAACGTTTTTCTTCCGACGGACAGGCTCGCAAGCTTGTCGGCCAGCGTGTATATCCCAACCACATCCTCGTCCGTCTCGGTGGGAAGGCCGATCATGAAATACAGCTTGAGCGACTGCCATCCGCCTTCAAGTAGCCGTGTGGCCACGCGCATTATGTTTTCGTCGTCAACTTTCTTGTTCAGGACGTTCCGTAGCCGCTGGCTTCCGGCCTCCGCCGTTATGGTGAACCCGGATTTCCCCACCCTGCCTATCTGCGTTATCATCCCGTCCGTCACCGTTGACGAGCGAAGCGACGGGAGCGAAAGCGACACCATGCTGTCCTCATACCTGTCCATGAGGCGGGTGAGCAGACCCTCTATCCGCGAGTAATCGCCCGCGCTCAACGACGTTAGCGAAGCCTCGTCGTACCCTGTCTGTTCAAGCGCGCAGTCCATGATCTTCGCCACCTCGTCGGGGGTGCGTTCGCGGGCGGGGCGGTAGGTTGTCCCGGCCTGGCAGAACCTGCAACCTTGCGTGCAACCACGGTCTATCTCCACGTTGAGCCGGTCATGGACAGGTTTGCCAAACGGCGGCGGCGCGTCGAACGGGTGTGGCGACTCCGAAAGCGTTGGCAGGAATACGCGGGTGACTTTCTCGTATCCTTCGACAAGCGGCGTAATCTTATTGATCCGCCCGTCCGGCCCATATTCGGGGCGGAAAAACGACGGGACGTACACGCCGGGTATTTTTGCGAATCTCTTTAACCTCTCGGCGCGAGGCTCGCCCTTCGTCTCCGCGACGGCTCTCATTATTTCCACCGCTCCGTGTTCCCCGTCGCCCATGAAGAAAAAATCGAAAAAGTCCGCGAGAGGCTCCGGGTTATAGACCCCCGCCCCTCCCGCGATGACGAACGGGGCGGAGTCTCCCCTGTCCGCAGAGCGCAATGGGATGCCCGAAAGGTCGAGCATCCAGACGATGTTCGTGTATGACAGCTCGTATGGGATGGTGAACCCGACGACGTCGAACTGCGACAGCGGCGTTTTCGTCTCCAGCGAGAACAGCGGCGCCCCTTCACTCGCAAGGGCCGTGGCGAAATCCTCGTCGGGCGCGAAAACCCGCTCCGCCGCCAGGTCCGGCACGGCGTTGATGACGTGATAGAGTATCTTCAGCCCAGCATGGGACATCCCCAGGTCGTACATGTCGGGGAAGGCCAGCGCGATGGACGCGCTTACCGAGGCGCGATCCTTTCGAACGCTGTTCACCTCCGCGCCTATATAAGACGACGGCCTTTTAACCGATTCGATAATCCGGGCGAACCCGTCCTCGCCCAGACTAGTCAACGCTGAACCTCCTCATTGATACATTTAACACTATCCCAAGACCGACGGCGTTGGTGACAATCGCCGATCCTCCATATGAGATGAACGGTAGCGGCACACCCACTATCGGGAAAAGCCCCAGCGTCATTCCGATGTTATAGATGAAGTTGAAAGTTATCATCGCCGCCACGCCGCACACCATGAGCGAACCGCATTTGTCGCGGGAGTGAAGCGCCGCCTCGATTATCCTCATTACGAGAAAAAAGAAGATGGCTATTACGATTATGGAGCCGACGAACCCCACCTCCTCGGAGATGACGGAGAAAATAAAATCGGTGTGTTTTTCCGGCAGGAAGTTTAGCTTGCTCTGACTGCCCTCGAAAATCCCCTTGCCCCAGAACCCGCCGGAGCCTATGGCTATCTTCGACTGGATTATGTGGTAGCCCTTGCCCATCGGGTCAAGCTCCGGGTCGAGGAGCGTGAGTATCCGGTTTTTCTGGTACGGCTTGAGCAGAAGCCATCCTATCGGGGCCATCGCGGCCAGCACGGCGACGGTCTTGGCTATCGTCATCCTGTTGATGCCGTGGAAAAGCGCCATGCCCGTGAAGATAATCATATAGATCATCGCCGTCCCCAAATCCGGCTGTTTGGCGACCAGAAGGAACGGTATCAGGACGAATATGAAAGGCTTTATCAATTCCGACAGCAAAAGGTCGCCCTCTTTCTCCATATCGTCGAGCATCCTTGTGACTATAAGTATCACGGCCAGCTTCATGAACTCCGACGGCTGGATGTTCATGCCGCCAGCCGTCAGCCATCTCTGCGCGCCCATGACGGTCTTGCCGGAGATATCCACATATGCAAGCGACGCGACGCCTATCCAGTAAACCGGCCACGCCATCCGCTCGTATGTGCGGTAATCAATCAGGGTGACGGCCAGCATCATGACGACGGCCACGCCTATCCACAGTATCTGACGCAGGTAGAGGTCCTGTATGTACGGGGATTCGCTCTGCAGGTTGGCGCTGTATATGGCCAGCGCGCCGATGCCGCACAGAAGCAGGGCGGAGACGACCAGGGCGAAATCGAAGCTCCGGCCGGGACTTCTCGTCAGGTAATCGCCTGTCATCCCTTCGGCTCCCCAATGGCGGGAGGCTCTGGCGCCTTGGCCTCGATTGTTTTCGACAGATACGCGTCAATTATCGCTTTTGCGATGGGGGCGGCAGACTCGCCGCCGTGTCCCGCGTGTTCGGCGATAACGGCGACGGCTATCTTCGGATTGTCAAACGGCGCGAAGGCGACGAACCAGGCGTGATCCCGGAATTTGAACTCCAGGTGCTCGCTTTTTATGAAGTCGCCCTGTTTCATCTTGAGCACCTGGGCGGTGCCGGTTTTTCCAGCGTACTCGAACGGGCCGTTGCGTAACGACCATGCGGTCCCGTGCGGTTCGTAAACGACGCCGCGCAGGGCGTTCCTGACGATTTCCAGGTTCTGCGAGGATACAGGGACCCTCCTGGTCTTTTCGTCGCCATGATGGGTTTCGTCATGCACTATCCTTGGCGACACCAGTTTCCCGCCGTTGGCCACGGCGGCTATCATGCGGGCCATCTGGATCGGCGTAACAAGCACAAACCCCTGGCCGATGGAGCAGGAAACCGTTTCGCCGAGTATCCATTTCTCTTTGCGGGCGCGCTCCTTCCAGTCGGTCGTGGGGATGAGGCCCTCTTTTTCCGTCGCCGGGTCGATGCCGGATTTTTCCCCAAGCCCGAAACCTTTCACATACGCCGCCGCCTTGTTTATTCCCAGCTTCAGCCCGATCGTGTAAAAGAAAACGTCGCACGATTGCACCAGCGCCGTGTGAACGTCCATCGTGCCGTGGCCCTCTTTTTTCCAGCAACGGTACGTCTTGTTGCCTAACGTGAAGTGGCCGGGGCAAAAAACCGTCGTGGATGGCGTTATCACCCCTTCCTGCAAGGCCGCAGAGGCCATGACGACCTTGTAGGTGGAGCCGGGCGGATACTGTCCCTGAATCGCGCGGTTCTGGAGAGGATGGAACTCGCCTTCCACCAGTCTTTTCCATTCTGCGGAGTTTATTCCGTAGGCGAAATGGTTGGGGTCGAACGAGGGCTTTGAAATGAAAGCCAGAGTATCCCCGGTATTAGGATCAATGGCGATGGCCGCGCCCATCTTGCCCTCGAAAGCCCGTTCAGCGGCCATTTGAGCGTCGAAATCGAGCGTAAGCCGCAAATCCCCGCCGGTTTTCGGCGGAACCTCGCCCACATGGGCCACCTCCCGCCCAGCCGCGTCAACTTCCACCCGTTTGAGCCCTTTGGCCCCGCGCAGGGTGTTCTCGAACCTTTTTTCCGCGCCGGATTGCCCGATAAAATCGTTGCGCGAGAACATGGAGAACTCGGGTTTGAGAAGTTGCGACTCGCTGATGGCCCCAAGGTATCCCAGGAAATGAGCGGCCAGGTCGCCGTGAGTATAACTCCTGACCGGCTTGATCTCCAGAAAAACGCCGGGCAGGTCTATCCTGTGCTCCTCGACAAACGCCACCTCGTTGCGGCTAAGGTCGCGTTTGAGTGTGACTGTCTGAAAAGCTTTGACCGACCGGATTGCACCGAGAGCCGCTTTGACGTCAATCTCCATATTGGAGGCGAGGAACCCGATCTCTTTTTCCGGGTTTTCCATGTCCTCCGGCACGGCGGAAAGATAAAAGGCCGGACGGTTGTCCACCAGCGTCACCCCGTTTCGCTCCTGAATCTTTCCCCGGAGGCCTTCGAGGGTGAACTCGCGTATGCGGTTGCTCTCCGACTTTGTGGACAGCGTCGTGTACTGCATCACCTGCAGGTGCCACAGACGCATGGCGATAAGGGCGCACCCGAAGGTGGTGAGCATGGCGAAAATAGCGACTTTTCCGCGAAGCCGCCTGAAAAAGAATTCCGATTCTGAGCGGGGTTTAAGCATCTACCAAATGAACCGTGTCAGACCCTTCCGCCTTTTTAGAATTCAGCAAGCCCGGCCATCGCCGGGTATGTGGACAGTTTGTCATGAATAGCTTTTTTAGTGGCGGCCAGCGCCTTTTCGCTTTGGGCCTCAAACCGCAGGACAAGCACCGGCTGGGTGTTCGACGCGCGTATCAACCCCCAACTCCCGCCGCCAAAATCCACCCTTGCGCCGTCTATGTCAATCACTTCATGGGTCTTTTTAAAGTGGGCCGTTATATCGGCGATCAGGCCGAACTTAACGTCGTCGGGGCAGTCCACGCGGATTTCCGGCGTGTTATAAACCTTCGGCGTGTCGGCCAGAAATTGCGACACTTTCATCTGCGTCTGGGACATTATCCTTGCAAAACGCGCCGTGGCGAAAATAGCGTCGTCAAACCCGTAGTAGTCTTCCTTGAAAAATATGTGCGCGCTCATCTCCCCGGCAAGCTCCGCGTTTTCCTTCACGAGCCTCGCCTTTATCAGCGAATGCCCCGTGGCGTTTATCAGCGGGCGCCCGCCATGTTTGCGTATGTCCTCTTCGAGGTTCTTGGAGCATTTGACGTCGTAAACCACAGCCGCGCCGGGTTTGCGCGTCAATATGTCCCGCGCGAATATGATCATCAGCTGGTCGCCGAACAGTATGTCGCCATTCTCGTCCACCACGCCTATCCTGTCCGCGTCGCCGTCATACCCTATGCCAGCGTCCGCGCCGGTCTCTTTGACCTTGGCGATAAGATGCGCAAGGTTCTTGGGAACGGTCGGGTCGGGATGATGGTTCGGAAACGTTCCGTCCACATCGCAGAAAAGCTCGATAACCTCGCAACCCAACTCCCTCATCAGGCGGGGGGCGAATATGCCGCCGCAACCGTTGCCGGCGTCAATGACGATGCGCGGTTTGCTTGAGAGCGTGATCTTGGACTTGACCATCTTGATGTAGTCCTCTATCACGTCCACTTTCTTGATAGAGCCTGCGCCCGTCTCGAAATCGTTTTTCTCGATAAGGTCGGCCAGCGCCTGTATCCCGGCGCCGTAGATGGAGCCTTTGCCGAGGTTGAGTTTGAATCCGTTGAACTCCGGCGGATTGTGCGAGCCTGTGATCATCACGCCGCCATCGGTATGCAGATGGTAAATCGAATAATACAAAAGCGGCGTAGGCACGAGGCCGATGCTCACGACATCCACCCCGGCGGCGCGTATGCCGTTGGTGAGGCTTTCATGCAGGGATGGCGACGAGTGTCTCGCGTCATAACCGACGCAGACCGTTTTGCCGCCGTTTCTTCTGACAGTGGTTCCGAAAGCCCGCCCAAGCGCATGGATGATCTCGGGTTTGAGGTCTTTGTCTATAACGCCACGGATGTCGTATTCCCTGAATATCTGCCTGTTCATACCCCGCCTTTCAACACGATGACTTAGATCGCTTTACAGTATAGAAGGATAGCAGAGATTTAAGGCGTGCGCCGCTATGAAAACTCTTCATTAACGATTCAATCAAGAGTATCATTGGGAAAGGATGTTGATTATTCATAAGTCATGGAAACCTCGTAATGAAACATTCTCATCCGCCGATCCCCGCAGACACGCTTAACGACATCTGCCGCCGCTATCGCGTGAGCGAGCTGTCCATGTTCGGCTCGGCGGTTCGTGGGGTTCTCGATGAAAACAGCGATATTGACGTTCTGGTCACTTTCAGGCCAGATGCGCAGATAGGTTTCATGGAGTACTCCCACATTCAACGGGAGCTTTCGGAGGCGTTTGGCAGGAAGGTGGACCTGGTCTCCAAACCCGGACTTAAGCCTGTAATCCGCGAAGAGATACTGGCCTCGTCGCAAGTCATTTATGCGGAGTGACAGGCTGTACCTGACCGACATCATTGTCATTCTGAATGAAGCGTAGCCCTTCGAGGGACTCAGGGTAAACTCCGTGAAGAATCTATCTTCATTGTCATTCTGAGCAACGCGAAGAATCTATCTAATAGAATATTCTATTAGATTTCGATCCTTCGGTCGCTAAGGCTCCCTCAGGATGACAAAATATGAAATGCAAACGCCCTTTAAAACCCCCATTCGCTCAAAATGGCGTCACTACAGAAATTTGGAGCATGATTCGACATACGACTTGATAAGCCCGATAGCGGCTGGGTTGTTTTCAATAAAAGACAGGCCGATATATGTTTTTCCATCCTCGTTCCGCGTGTTACGCACCTGGCAGACTATATTGTCCACCGGCCCGCCTGTCGGCAAAACGAAGTTGAGCGTCACCTGCGTGTCGGACGTATGGTTGTCGCCGTCGGCCATGAACAACGCGCCGACCTCGCTTAAATCTATGATGGCGCCGTCCCGCATTCCTACGGAAGTCTCAATCACCGACGGTATAAGCGTGCGGAGCCTCGTGTTGCGCCTCAATGTCATGCTTCTGGTGGCTCCGGGATGGCTTAACGCCCACAAAGCGGCGGGGCTTGTGTACTGCTTTACGATTTCCGTCTCGAATGCGTAGCCCATGCCCAGAGCGGCGAACTTGACATGTATGGGCGTGCCCCTGGCCACGATGACCGGCTTGCCTTTCTCCACCGGGGTGTCGATGAACAGGTATTTGCGCGAGCTTCCGCGAAGGGCGGAGAGTATTTTCGTCATACCGATCTGGAACTGCATCCTGGTTCCCACCGGGGCGGCCAGCTGGCTGGGGGCCGGTGGCGGATCCTCGTCAATCATGCCGTGAGCCAGATGGTCGAGCCTGTCCACTTTCGTCTTGAGCGCATTCTCGGCGGAGCCTTCGGAGAAAACGAACTCTCCGCCGTATTCGTACTTCATCCCAACGGTTTTGACGCTCCGCACAATGAAGCTCAGCGCCATTTCGGGGTGTTCCGGCTCGAGAGCTCCTACGACGCCGACGGTTTCGCCGACATTGAGAGACATGAAACATGAAAAGTTCAGCCCCCCCGCGCTAAGATCCGTTATTAGCGCGTCGTTGAGGGCATCCGAAGGTTTGTCCCCGCGGAAAATATTGACGGGAAGCGCCACTTCGAGCCGCGAGTTCTTCCTTACGCAAGACTGCATGATGTCATCGGGGTATTTGAGGACCAGTATATGGGCTTCCGGCAGGTGTCCCAACGCTTCGACGTTAAAACCGTAATAGCATCCGTCGTGAGAAAACCTGGCGACCAGCGAAACGCCTTCCCGGACATTGCGCCCGGCAGGCTCTTCTATCAACAGGTATTTGCCTGTCTTCCATCCGCACAGGGTGGTCCTAAGCTTCGAATGGGAGTCGTCGAGGAGTATCTCGAGTCCTCGCTTGAAAATCATCGCCAACTCCCCATCGCCGGTAATCTGTACAATGACTACCCGTAATATATTTTAGCAAACGCGCTATAGAGCGCGTCTTTCCCCTTAATTATCCACCCGTTCACGATATTAGTAAACGAGACCTTGAAACGCCAAATTCCCCGCCCTCCTTAAGGAATAATAAACCAGGATTCCGCAGTTGAAGCCCAGCGCCAAACATATATCCTTATTTTGTAGGGGCGACCCGGTGGGGCTCCCTTCCTGATCCGGGCGACCCACCGGGTCGCCTCTACAGCGGATCGTCTATCGAAACCGATGATTTTATTTTCCCGTCT
>JADGAO010000131.1 GCA_015231995.1 Nitrospinota bacterium
GGCCGTCCAAGGTAAAAAACTTTTAACCCGCCGTTGGAGACATCAACGGTGACAAACTCTTTTCTTTTCTCCTCGAATTTGACGTGGCCGGTCATGATTTTTTTCTCGCGAGGTCCCCCGTCCCGCTTCGGCGTCTTCTCGCCGCAGTGGGGGCAATCATGCGGGATATCGAAATTATCAGCCGTTTTTTCCACTATCGGCATCGGGGTGTTGCATTTGCCGCACTCTCGGGTAACAGCCATTATAAAGCTCCTTAATCATGGGCGCTCACCCGATATGATAAAACAGCTTTGGGCTATTTGTTTACATTTTTTCGCTTGCCGCCATACATGGCGTCAAGCGGATTTAAAAGCCCCGGTGGAGCCAAAACCGCCTTCACCCCTATGGGTGTCGCTCAGTTCCTCCACTTTTTCTATATTCCAGTCCGTTACAGGGCAGGGGAGCAGTTGCGCTATTTTTTGATCCTGCTCGATCGTGTGGCTGGTTGTGGAGTGGTTCGTTATTAGGATTTTTATCTCGCCCCGATACCCGTTGTCTATGACTCCGGCGGAGATGGTGAGACGTTTCATGGCCATTGAAGATCGGTCTTTTATCACGCCACCCCATCCGCGCGGGAACTCCACGGCGATACCCGTTCCCACCGCTTTCATCTCGCCCGGATGTATCATCACATGGTCGGCGGAGAAAAGGTCGAACCCCAAATCACCGGAACGCGCTTTCTCCGGCAGATGCGCGGAGGGAACCAGCTTTTTTACCTTTAACGTGCTCATATATGGCCGATGATAGAATATTGGATGGGAACGGTCAAACGATCCTTTAGTAAAGTTTAAGAAATGCCGTTTGCGTACGCTCCGCAATTGTCGTCATTGCGAGGAACAAGGCGACGAAGCAATCTCTTTGATGTGGCTGTCGCCAAATTGTTAAAATAGAAACGACAAACGCTGTTCGAGGTGTTCTTCACCTCGAACTCCACTGTGGGGGCGATTCGTGAATCGCCCTTCCTTAAAGATGGGCGCAGAACTCTGCGCCCCTGCACGGACGGCGGGGTGAAGAACACCCACGCCGAGCAATTGGGCGACAGCCCCTTGATAGCCCTGGGTTGGGATTGCTTCGTTTCACCTCCAATGACGCCAGAAAGATTAACCACATGACATTGACCCTCACCCAAAAGGCCGCCGAGAGATTGCAACGAATACGATGGCGTCAAAAGGCCCAGGGGTTTGTGCGAATCAAGATGGAAAAATCCAGCGGAACCCAGTGGATTTTTCAGATGGGATTCGACGTCGAACGTGAGGGGGATGAAAAAACAGAGTCGCAGGGCGTGACTCTGGTTATGGATCGAACGACCGCCAGGGCGCTCGACGGGACGACAGTGGACTTTGAGGAAATAGAAGGAAAGGGGATATTCAGCTTCAAAAAAACATCCGCCCCTGATTGATAAGAAGCGAACCTGGAAAAATGATTTTGTGAAACGTGGCGGCCAGTTGGCGTTTTCTCTCCCGCCGTCATTTCTCCACCGGGAAGTTGAGTTTCTTCCATAGTTCCATCCCGCCCTTCACCGCTTCTGCGTCAACGCCGCCCTTTAAGGCCACCTCAGCCGCTTTTGATGATTTACGGTCTGTCTTGCAAATGAAGGCTATTTTCTTGCCGTCCGGGGCTATCTCCTGAAGCCTTCCCTCAACCTGCGCCAGCGGTATGTTCATTGCGCCGGGAACATGCCCCTGCGCAAAATCGCCTTCATCCCGGACATCCACGACGATCAGAGGTTTGGAGCCTTCAAGCAATTGTTTAAGCCCATTTGCGTCCAGCAGGGCGTTCTCGCGCATTTTGCGGACGATGCGCGCAAGGAAGACCGCAAACACAACAAGTCCCAGGGCGATTAATATTTTCTGTAATGCCCCCTCGCTGTCCGCCAAAGCCTCTTTGCCGGCGTATCCCACATATGTGAACACGATTGAACTGGGAAGCATGAAAACGAAAGTCGCCACCGTGTAATGCGTGAACTTTACGGGTGTCAAGCCCAGGGCGTAGTTGAGCGCGTTGAAAGGGAAGACAGGGACAAGCCGCGTGAAAGCGACAAACTCCCAGCCCTCCGCCTCCACTCCCTCATAAAGTTTCTTGAGCCGGCCACCCATCATGCGCCTTACCCATTCGCTGGCCAGATATTTGGAGACCGCGAAGGCCAACATGGCCCCGACCGTGGCTCCTAACAGGTTGTAAACGGTTCCCCAGACCGGCCCGAACAATGCCCCACCCGCCAACGAGATTGGAGTGGCAGGGATGAAAAGTACGGTCGAGACAGCGTAAGCGAGTATAAAAACGGCCGGAGCCCATGCGCCAGCCTCCAGGGTCCATCGCTGGATGCTCTCCATACTTAGGACATCCCGGTAACGGATGGCCAGCGCGGTAGCCGCTAGTAGCAGGATTGTCAGAAAGACCCTGTAGGCGGTCTTGGGCAGGCTTTGGCTCATCAAATGACTCTCCGCGCGCTTGCGCTTTACAACGTGTGGTTCATCCGCTTCTGAAGCGATTTTACCATGCGAGCTGTCTGCGCGGCGGATTGTCAATAATTCCCGTTCGGCGCGGTTGTTGCGCCAACCCATTCTTTCTTGCAGATGACCTGCTTGACCCCGGCCCATCCATGGTTCAATCTTTGCCTTAATTTACTCCGCGTAATCGAATTTAATTTGGGAAACAATTTTAATGCGATTGGCGCGGCGCCTTAAGCGAGCAATTGACCTTCATCCCGAAACACAATAAAGTGAAGTAGATTTTCGCCTCTGTAGATATTTAATTATTCAATTGAACACTAACATGTTAAGGCTCTCCTGAATGTCGAAAAGCGAGTTCAAGCAAAGGCTCCTGGAGCAGTTCGCAAAAGTTGGCAAGGCCCTTTCTTCGCCCAGCAGGCTCGAAATCCTGGAGTTCCTCGCTCAAAGCGAAAAGAGCGTTGAAAACCTAACCGCGCTCACTGGCCTGTCTTTCGCCAACACGTCCCAACACCTCCAACAGCTTCGCCATGCCGGGATGGTAGTCGCCCGCAAGGATGGGCAGAGGGTTTTTTACAGCCTTGCCGATGAATCGGCCATAGACCTGCTTAACAAGCTTAGGGACATAGCGGAAAAAAACCTGGCCGAGGTTGACCAGCTTATCAATTCATATTTAAAGGTGAAAGACTCCCTGGAGCCTGTCGAAGCGGATGACCTTCTTCAGAGAATCAAAGACGGGCTTGTGATCGTGCTGGACGTGCGCCCGCCGGACGAGTTTGCGGCAGGGCATGTCCCCGGCTCCATCAACGTGCCGGTCAAAGAGCTGGAAAAGCAGATCAAGAAGCTTGATCACAAAAAAGAGATAGTCGCCTATTGCCGGGGGCCGTATTGCGTGCTCTCTTACGACACTGTGGCGATATTGCGAAACAAGGGGTTCAAGGCGCGGCGATTGAAAGACGGAATGCCGGAATGGAAACGCGCCGGTTTGCCCGTGGAGAAATAGGGAACTATGTTACGCTAGCGCTCCTTTGCCCTCGCCCCTTGCGGGAGTGATGCATACCCATCACATTCGCAATATTGTCATTCTGAGCGCCAGCGAAGAATCCATCGAAAGGAATATTCAATTCTACTTTGCTCATTCGGTCGCTGAGGCTCCATCATGATGACAACGAACATCTCATTCTGAGCGAAGCGAAAAATCTATCTAAAGAATAATTTGTTCTACGTTGATCCTTCGGTCGCCAGGGCTCCCTCAGGATGACAAAATATGGAAATCGTTTGATTATCCAAAGGTCTCCTGCTACGAGAAGGAAAAAGATTTGCTCTTCACGTTGTCGCATTTAAGACAAAGGTTGGGAGGATGCGCGTTAAAGGCTCGGCGAGCTTAATCCCAGTTTGAAAGTGGGGGTTTTTCAGAGACGACTAAAAGGGCCAATTATCCTCCCACGCATCGCGCCCATCTCAGATAGCTGTTTAGCTCTGAAACGGTCTTGCACTGGCAATACCCATCCACGCCGCTCCGATAATCCCCGCGTCGTCACCAAGCGTGGCCTTCACGATTTCCAGCTTTCCCTCATTTAGCGTGTAAGCGTGATCCAGCGCGGCCCTGCGCATCGAGCCAAGCAGGAACGGCAAAGCCTCCGCCATTCCACCGCCGATGACGAAATGGGAGATATCCAGCGTCAGCGCCAGCGTCGCCATCACCTTGCCGATGTCGCGCCCCGCCTGATCGAAAATCTCCACGCAAAACGGATCACCCATCCCTGCGTTTTGCGCCATAAGGTTTGAATCTATCTTTTCAGGAACGCCGTTCGCCAACCCCAATAGCTGTCGCGCTTTTTCTTCGCCGATTCGCTCACGCGCTGTTCGTGCGACTGCGTTGGCCGAAGCGTAAGCCTCCAGGCAACCGAGCTTCCCGCAACCGCAAATACGTCCCCCATCGCGGACGGGTATGTGACCTATCTCGCCCGCCATACCGGAGGAGCCACGCCATACTCGCCCGTCCAGGACAACGCCCCCGCCCACTCCTGTGCCAAGGGTAATCATCACAAAACTCCCCACACCCTTCGCCGAACCGCTCCAGCCCTCGCCGACTGCGGCGGCGTTGGCGTCGTTCTCGATGACCACCGGCAAGCCGAGAAGATTGGAGACATCCCGCGCCACTGGCACGTCGCTCCAGTCGGGAAAGTTGGGCGAGCATGTGACCACGCCCTTTGCGAAATCAATCGCGCCCGGAACGGCCAGGCCCACCGCAGATGGTTTCGCGGGCATCTGGCCAGACACGGAAAGAACCGCAGAGGCTATCCGTTTGATGACGGCCTCGTATCCTTCACTCGCGCCCGTCTTGAGCCGCTCCGCGCACAGTATTTCCCCCGCCGATGAAACGGCGGCGACACGCATGTTCGTGCCGCCCAAATCTATGCCGATGATGTATGAATTAGCGTTCATAACCTCAATGATAACAGGCGCCGAGTATGAAAAACCTAAATAAATCTCGACAATCGTCTGAAAATGAAGTAATATTAAATTTACTTCTGATTTGTCAGGTTTTGGTGGAAACGTCGAGCTCGTCGCTTAATTGCGTTTTCTTTCCAGGATTTGGCCGTAAGACCTCTTTGGGATGTCTTTACGTCATATCAAACGAAGTGAAACGCAATTTCTTTGAAAAGGATGAGTTACTCGAATGAATATCTATGTTGGAAACCTGCCCTATTCTCTCACCGAGGAAAAAATGCGCTCCATGTTCGAGCAATACGGGGAAGTAATCTCCGCTAAGCTGGTCATGGATCGGGAGACGGGGCGCATGCGCGGATTCGGCTTTGTCGAGATGGACAACACCGACGCCGACGCGGCTATCAAAGCCCTTAACAAAATGGAACTCGACGGACGCCAGCTGAAGGTCAACCAGGCCGAACCTCGCAAAGCCTCACCGTCAAGGGGCCGCTGGTAACGTAACCCGCGCCTTAACCACATCGCGAGCAATCCGTAATGTCGTTTCACGGCCGGGTTGTGCGCCAACCATTAAATATGAGACCAAGGAAATTATGACTTTTGAAGAAATGGACCTTATCGAACCGCTGAAACGCGCCCTTAAACAGGAGGGTTACGAACACCCCACTCCGATCCAGGTGGGAGCTATCCCGCTTCTGTTAAAAGGCGGCGATTTGCTCGGGCTGGCGCAGACCGGCACTGGCAAGACAGCCGCGTTCGCATTGCCTATCCTCCAGAAACTCGCTTCCGGCGGCAGGGCGATGCCTTATGCGCCCCGCGCTTTGGTGTTGACCCCCACGCGGGAGCTTGCCGTACAGATAGCCCAGAGCTTCGCCAAATATGGCCGCCACCTGAAAATGAAGGTGGCGATGGTATTTGGCGGCGTAGGACAGGAGCCGCAGGCTCGCGCGCTTTCGCGTGGCGTGGACATTCTGGTGGCCACCCCCGGCAGGCTTTTGGACCTGATGTCGCAGAGGCTGGTGAAGCTCGGTAGCGTGGAAATTTTCACGCTCGACGAAGCCGACCGGATGCTGGACATGGGATTCATCACCGATATTGAGAGGATTGTGGAGACTCTGCCCGCGAAAAGGCAGTCGCTCCTTTTCTCCGCCACCATGCCGAATGAGGCCAAGCACCTGGCCGCCTCGCTATTAAACGACCCGGCAACGGTTGCGGTCAACCCGGTCTCTTCGGCGGCCGACCGGATCGAGCAAAAGCTGATGTTCGTCGGCAGGGACAAGAAGGATGACCTTCTTAAAAGCCTGCTCGACGACCAGACCATCTACCGTATGCTGGTTTTCACCCGCACCAAACACAGGGCCAACCGGCTCGCCGAAAAGCTCAACAAGCTCCGCATCCCGGCGGATTCCATCCACGGCAACAAGTCGCAGAGCGCCAGGCAAAGGGCGCTCAGCGGGTTTATCAGCGGACGCACCCGCGTGCTTGTGGCCACCGATATCGCCGCGCGCGGCATTGATATCAGCGGCATCAGCCATGTGGTCAACTTCGAACTTCCGAACGAGCCGGAGAGCTACATCCACAGGATCGGCAGGACAGCCCGCGCCGGGGCGGAGGGTATCGCCATTTCGTTCTGCGACATGGACGAGCATGATTACCTCCACGCCATCGAGCGGATCATCAAGGCCCCGATAACCGTGGACGAGACACAGCCGTTCCACTGCGCGGCGACCGCTTCGGCGAGGCGTGTGGCCGGGCGCAAAGGCCCCAGCGGCGGCTACGGCGGGAAGCCCCGCTACAGCCAGCGTTTCGGATCCTCCAACAGAGGCGGCGGTTATGCCAGAAGCGGCGAACGCTCTGGTGGCGAGCGATCGGGCGGGCAACGCTCCGGCGGTGAAAGGTCTGGCGGCGGCGGTTATGCTGGCCGTTCCAACAACCGCACTGGCCGAAGCTGGAACTGACCTGACATCATCCTGTCTTTTGCCCGCTTCTCTCGAAAGAGGGAAGCGGGTTTTTTATTCGACGCGCCCTTACTCATGGCGCTTGCTCCGGCTCTATCGTGCAGGTAAGCGGGAAGCCTCTTGCGCGGGCGGCGGCGTGTGTCCCCTGCACCTTGAACTCCGCCCTCTCCAGCGGCATCAGGGCAACTCTCTCCAATCCGTTGTGGTGAATGGATAACATCACTTCCACGGCGCGTTCCTGCCCGTAATCGTACATCCTCATCAGGATTTCCACGACGAATTCCATTGTGGTCACCGGGTCGTTATGCATCACAACCCAATAGAGCGGCGCAAGACTCTCCCTGGTGGAGGTCTCGTCGTCCATGTGTGGGGTTGGTTGATATTTTGTCGTCCGGCCCATTATTTGCAACCTGTTATCCAAGAATCCGTGAATAAACCAAGTTTACCCAATATAATGGAAAACATGGACGACAAACTTGAAAAAGTCAACTTTCTCGGTGGCTATCTGGCCTCCGCCAGGTCTGAAGACCAGATACTGGACATGGCCATCCACATCACCCGCGACATACTGGGTTTCGACCACGCCATCATCCGCCTTTTGGAAGGCGACGCCCTGCTGAGCAAGAAGTACATCGGATTCCCGCGCGAGGCGGCGGACATCATCATCCATCTCGACGAGGGGATAAGCGGCGAGGCGGCGCGTAACGGCAAATCCATTCTCGTCGAGGACACCACCAAAGACCCACGCTTCATCGCGGGCGTGGAGAACTGCCGGTCGGAGCTTTGCGTGCCGATAAAGTACGACGAGAAGACGATAGGCATATTCAACGTGGAAAGCGAGCAGGCCGCGTTTTTCAGCGAGAGCGACAAACGCCTGCTGGAGACGCTTTCATCCCAGATGGCGGCGGCCCTTGCGGCAACGCGCCTGCGCGAAGAGCTTGCGAAGACGGAAAAAC
Source organism: Nitrospinota bacterium (assembly GCA_015231995.1). Classification (GTDB taxonomy): domain Bacteria; phylum Nitrospinota_A; class UBA7883; order UBA7883; family JACRLM01; genus JADGAO01. The sequence goes on from JADGAO010000131.1 coordinate 7,855, forward strand.
TTTCGATACTTGGCCGAATGGCCTCGTCCATACTCCACGACATACGCAACGACATACATCATCTGAACATCTCGTCCGACCTGTTGTCCCGCAAAGACGTGCCGCCGGAGCGGGTCGTGAAACTGGCCGGCCTGGTAAAAAAGTCTGCGGACAACATCTACGCGTTGATAGAGGACATCTTCGATTTCGTGAAGACGGGCCGGGCGACGCTCGTTAAAAAAGAATCTCTAATTGCGGAGACGCTCGAACCGGTTGCCGAACAGGCGCGGGAACTTGGCGGGAACCGGGTGGAGGTGAAACTTTTTGTGGAGCCGGGGCTTGCCGTTTCGATGGATCGGCGCAGGTTCCGCCGGGTGATGTTGAACCTTGCCCGTAACGGCGTGGAAGCCATGCCCGATGGCGGAACGCTTACGATAACCGCCAAGAAAGCGGATGGCGTGGTGAAGGTGAAAGTCTCCGACACAGGCGTGGGCATCCCGAAGTCGAACCTTGCGAAGATATGGGAGCCGTTATTCACAGCGGGCAAAAAAGACGGCGCTGGGCTTGGCATGGCGATAGTTAAGCAGATCGTGGAAGACCACGGCTGGAGCATCGGCGTGGAGTCGGAAGAGGGGAAAGGGACGACGTTTACGGTGAGGATGGGGTGAATGAAAACAAAACTTGTTGAGCAGGCTCAGGAGACAGCGGCTCTGATAAAAATTTTAGCTCTCGGCGACCGACAGGTTGAGGAAGGAAAGGTTCAGTCCGTCGTTTCCGTCTTCCAGCGTTTGCGTGAGCGCGGGACGAAAGGAAGAATTGCGGCGCCTTGATTTTTCTCCCTTATTCATAAACGTTCTTCCGATGCCATTTAGATAGATTTCGCAAGCCACCGGATACACTGGAGTAGGGGCTATTGGCCGGACTCATTACTCGTCGTTTCGCCGTGGTCGCCACCGGGTGTCGCCCAAACAGGAGAACGGCTCAATAAATGCTGTTCGAGGTGTTTTTGTACATTTGGAGGGCGAAGAGAAGTACCCGTTCTTTTCCCTCCCCTTAACAAGAAGAGCTTTGCATAACAAAACGATTTGCATATTTTGTCATCCTGAGGGAGCCTCAGCGACCGAAGGTCAAATAAGAACAGATTCTTCGCTGGCGCTCAGAATGACAATATTGCGAATGTGATGGGTTATGCAACGCTCTCCTTAATAAGGGGGGTGGCGCAAAGCGTCGGGGGTTAAACCCCC
>JADGAO010000132.1 GCA_015231995.1 Nitrospinota bacterium
CCCTCCGGCGCGATGACGCGCCACCTCCCCGAACTTCGGGGAGGGAAAAGGAAGGGCCTTCGCTTCGCCCTGCAATGTACAAGAACACCCACGCCGAGCGTTTGGAAGACGGCGCCTTTAATCCTGATTAAAAGATTCTGCAGAGTAAATTCATCCATTCCCTCTGTTCATCCATTCCCTCTTGTCAAAGAGATGGATTGCGCTGATAATTGTTAGTATGGATGACAGGGAAAGGATGTCGGGCCATGTCCCTGTGCGCAGGGATATGTCCCAGAGGTATTCGGCGGGTGGATTCACCTACCCCTTCGGCTCTTACCCGGAGGAGGAGTTCCGCCAACGGGAGGGGTACGACTCGCGTTACCTCAAGGAAGACGACTGCTTTTATTACGAGGTGATCCTCTCGCACGAAAAGACGCTTGGCGCGTTCCTTGCGCTCTGCGAACTGTTGACGGAGAAGGTCTACCTTGTCGTCAAAATCAATTCCGGCGACTATTACCGCGACCACGACACCTACATCAGCGAAGAGATGATAAACCGGAATGAACTCCTCTCGTGGGTGGATGGCTGGAAAGACGTCGTGCTTGACGACGGGTTTTTCGGCTTTGGCATGTTCGCCGAAGGCGGAGGCGCGGAGGTTTTTCTCGACGACCACAAGACCATACACGTCTATCACAAGGATCCCGACGTGATGGAGTCGGCTCTTGCGAAAATGGGCGTCCCGTTCATGATGGATATTAAATTCTTCTGGGACGGCCCGCATTATCACGAGCCATTGCCGCTCGACGAGGATTACGGCGACGACTATCTTACGGCCTTCGAGGATTTGGCCGACCTGCACGAGCTGTACCTGGACGAGGATGAAAACGACGACACCGCCCCCGACGGCGATCCGATAGGCATCACCTGCTGGAAAGTGGAGATACGCGGGTTTGTGCCAGTATCAGCCTCGCGGCCCGTGGCGCAGGGGTTTTATTCCACCCTGTACGTCAACGCAGAGTCCCGCAAAGACGTCTCCGAACTGGTGGACGAGTATCTTGCCGGCAGGGAGGAACAGGTGGATCTTTACCTGCAGATGGCTCGTGTGCCGTTCGAGCTTCTCACTTCGGAAATGCGCCTCAAAAACCCGGGGCCTAACGAGCCTGCCGTCTGGCACGAGTCCGAACGGGTCGTTTTCGACTGGGATTCCGCCCTGGACTGACCTGCTTCCGCCGCTTTTGCGTGTAAACCCGCCGCCCGGCTACTACGTCACACTCACGACAGTATAGCCGACACGCCGGATCGCCTCTGTCACGGCCTCGTCGGTGGCCACGGTCTCGTCCATCTCCACTATGGCGTTGCGCGACTCCAGGCTGACCTGCGCGTCTTTAACGCCGTTGACGCTCATCAATGCGTCCGTCACCCATTTTACGCAGTGGCCGCAACTCATTCCCTCTATGTCAATTTTCCTGCTGGTCATCTGGGAAACCTTTCACTATTTGCTTACAAGCGACCTTACAAGGTCGGTCATAGAGACAATGCCTTGCAGTGTCTTTCCATCGGTGACGATCAGGCGCGACAGGCTAAGGGTGGTCATCATTCTGGCCGCGAAACGTATGTCCAGCGATTCGGCCACCGTTATGCACGGTTTGGTCATCACGTCGAATATGTTGAGCATCTCCAGCCGTTCGTCGGCGGCTATGACTTTTCTGGCGATGTCGGTGAACGTGAGTATGCCGAACGCGTCGCCGTCGGCTTTTGGCGGTATCACCAGGGATTTGACCGACCGCTTTATCATCAGGTCAAGCCCCTCCATAAGGGGAGCGGCCCCGTCTATCGTCACAACGTCCCGGATCATCACATCCCTGACTCTAACGCCCATCGCTCCCCTCCACTTTCACTCTGATTATACGCCCATTTTACCAGACACAATCCGGTCATATATATTCCTCCGTCTCCTTTTTGAGTATGGAAAGCTGGCTCTCCAGCCCCATCACAGACTCTACAGGAAGGGAGAAACATATCCCGTTACCCGGTTTTATCAAATCCCCCGCGTCGTAGATGGCCTGCATTATTTTCGGGCACATGTGTCTCTCCACAAGCATTATCACCGCCTCCTGCGGCTTGTCGAGCGACAATCCGAAAAACGTTTTGGCCTCCTTTACGCCCGTGCCCCTTGCGGACAGTAGCGTGGCCCCGGTCGCTCCGGCCTCCTTGGCGGCTTCGACTATTTTCTCCTGCCTGTCGGACGGGCAGATAGTCAAAACGAGATTGAACCGCATCTAAAAATCACCTCCTCCCGGATTTAACTCTCGCCACAAACCTTGCGGCGGTCGCGTATAACAGGACAAACAGAACGGGAAAAATAGCGGCCACGGCGATAAGGCCGAAACCGTTTTCAATAATGTTCGCGCCGGGTTTGGCCTTCGCAAGGCCCAGGCCGAGGGCGAAGATAACCGGGATGGTGACTGTGGACGTCGTCACCTCGCCGGAATCGTAAGCTATCGGAACCGCTTCGCGCGGCGCCAGTTTTGTGAGAATAAGGACAAGCAGGTATCCACCCACAAGGTAGGGCCAGATATCCGCTCCCGAAAGAATCCTGTGGACTCCGGCCATCAAACCCACTCCCACGCCCAGCGACACCACTGTTTTGAACATAAAGCTTTTCAGGCCGCCTGCGGTCACCTGCTCCGCCTTTTCCGAGACGGCGATAAGCGACGGTTCGGCCATGGTGGTGGCGTATCCGATGAGAAAAGGGAAAAACAGAGCCCACAACCCCATTGACGGAGCCGACAGCTTGGCGGCCATATCTTCGCCAAGATGACGCATACCCATATCCATTCCGGCCAGGATCATCCACATCCCTGCGATAACCGCCAGCGTTCCGGCGAAAACCGGGACCGGGTTTTTTGGCGGACGGCGCAAAACGGCGGCGTGGAAAAAGATCATCACAACCGCCATCGGCGCCAGCGACTCGATCACGACCAACAGCAAATCCATCGTCATGGCGGTTCCCTATGAAACGATGATGCCGTAAATCATTATGACGGTCATGGGCGTCATTCCCGCAAAACCGATCAGCCCGAATCCGTCAACTATCGGGTTTCGTCCCCCGATTGTGGAAGACAGGCCCATAGCCATCGCGGCCAGCAGTGGCACGGATATGGTGGACAGGGACGCCCCTCCGACGTCGTATGCTATGCCGACGATGGCTTTGGGCGCGGCGATGGTGACGATTATGCCGATTATGTAGCCTGCGATGTAATAGTTCTGTATCGAGTGGCCCAGCACTATCCGCAACACTCCGATTATCACGCCGATCATCACGCCCACAGCCGCAGAGTTGCGTAGCCATAGCGCGCTGTACTTGCCGCCGGAAAGCTCCTGCGCGCTTGAAGTGATTAGGATAAGCGTAGGCTCGGCCATGGATGAGGTGTAGCCTATCAACCCGCAAAAAGCGATAAGCCACCAGATATTCCCCCTCTCGGCGAAATGGAACGTCATGGCCTGGCCCAGCGGAAAAAGGCCGGTGTGGAACCCCCGCATGAAAAGAAACAAACCGGAGACGAGCAGGAAAAAACCGGCCAGTAACTTCAGCGGTTCGGCGAACGGCTCCCGTATCACCACAAGCTGGAAAAAGATAATCACAGCCGCAAGCGGCGCGACATCCAGCGCGGACTTCCAATATAGACGCAAAAAATCGCGTATAAGCCTGTTCATAACGACACCGGAATATTCGTTGGCCGACCTTGCTTTGCACGATTGAGAATATACCATCATCAAAGGGAAATGGGTTGTTGAAGGAAAGCTCGCGGCGGTGAAAAGCACGCGGGTTTGGGCGATCAGCATTAAATGATTCTGCAGGTCTCTGTTAAATCGTTTAACCATCACTGAGACCTCTCCAGTCTTTCCTTGCCCTCAGTCTTTAACCTCTCCATCGTTTGTGATAGCCTCGTTGCATAAGCTATTTGTGGGGGCGCCGCTGTTATGTTTGACGAAGCGGTTCAACTGCTCATTAAAAATCCCCTGCTATATCTTTTCGCGGTTGCGGCCGTGGGATACCCGATCGGGCGCATCAAGGTCTTCGGCGTAAGCTTGGGCGTGGCCGCCGTCCTTTTTACGGGGCTTGGTTTTGGTTCCCTTCATCCCGACCTCAAACTACCGGAAATAATCTACGTTCTGGGGCTTGTGCTGTTCGTTTACACTGTGGGGCTGGCAAGCGGCCCGGCCTTCGCCGCATCCTTCAAACGCGACGGCGTCCGCAACAACCTTTTCGCAGTCGGCATACTCGCCTTCGCCGCCGGGTTCACGTTCCTCCTGGCTCGTCTGCTGGCGGTGAAACCCACGCTAACCGCCGGGATGTTCGCCGGGAGCCTCACCAACACCCCGGCCATCGCCGGCGTGCTGGAAACCATAAAAAGCTACACGGATACCCCTGCGCTGGAATCCGCCCTTTCCGAACCGGTCATCGCCTACTCCATCACATACCCTGTCGGCGTAATTGGGATGTTGCTGGCCATCACGCTGGCCCAAAGGCTTCTCAAAATAGACTACAAGGCCGACGCGGCGCGTGTGAAAGGGGCCGCCGGCTCCACCGAGCCGCTTCACACTCACACGATACTGGTCACGCGCAAGGAAGCGGAGGGGCAGACTCTCCGCAGTCTGTTCGCAAAGCATAAGTGGAATGTGGCGATCGGCAGGGTCAAACATGACGGACACATGATGGTCGCCACCGGAGCCTCGAAGCTGGCGGTCGGCGACCTTGTGGCCGTCGTGGGGCCGGAAGAGGAGTTGACCAGGATCGCGGCGTTCCTCGGCGAATTGAGCGCGGAGCATATCGAAAGGGACAAGAGCGAACTTGAGGTGCGCAGAATCTTCGTCTCCAACCAGGAGATCGAGGGCCGACAGCTGAGGCATCTTAAAGTTGACGAAAAGTTCGGCGCGGTCGTCACACGCCTACGCCGGGGCGACGTGGACATGGTCGTCTCAGGCTCCACTACGCTCGAACCGGGAGACAGGGTGCGCGTCGTCGCCCGCAGGGAGCGGATGGTCGAGATCAGCGCGTTTTTCGGCGACTCGTACCGGGCGGTCAGCGAGATTGACATAATGACGTTCAGTCTCGGTCTTGCTGTAGGGCTTGCCATCGGCGCCGCGCCAATTCCGATGCCCGGCGGCGTGACGGTGAAGCTTGGGTTCGCCGGGGGGCCGCTTATCGTAGGGTTGATTTTGGGGATTATCGGACGAACCGGCGACATGGTCTGGACTATCCCGTATTCCGTCAACATGACTTTGCGCCAGATAGGGCTTGTGCTTTTCCTTGCAGGCGTGGGGACGAAGGCCGGTTACGGATTCTTCCACACGATGGCGAACGGAGGAGGGCTTTACATCTTTTTCGCGGGGGCCGTCATCACGTTCGGCACGGCGATGTTGACGCTTACTGTCGGTTACAAACTTCTCAAAATACCGTTCTGCGTGCTCACCGGCATGTTGGCGGGCCTGCAGACTCAACCTGCTGTCCTGGGCTTTGCGCTGGAGCAATCGAAAAACGATTTGCCCAACGTGGGCTACGCCTCCGTCTATCCCACCGCGACAATATTAAAGATATTGCTGGCGCAGGCTCTCCTGGTCTCTTTCGGGTTGTAGGGATTATGCGGGGACGACCCGCCGGGTTCGCCCTTAAAAACGACATCCCTCAAGTCTTTCAGGATTTTCAGGTTTTTCAGGTCGCTCAAGTCCATCAAGTCGCTCACCTGCTGTTTCCAGCGCATACGCCTTGCGCTATCCTCCGTATCAGCATGTTGAATAAAGGAACATGAATGAGAAACGGAATTTGCTTGGCGGGGTGTTCTTCACCCCGCCGTCCGCCGGGCGATTTGCGTAACACGCGATCGCCATGCTTTGTCATCCTGAAGGAGTCCTCTTTTTGTCATCCTGAGGGAGCCTCGACCGAAGGATCAAAGTAAAACAAAACATTCTATTTGATAGATTCTTCACGGAGTTTACCCTGAGTCTTTCGAAGGGCTACGCTTCGTTCAGAATGACAATGGTTGCGCGTTGCTCAGAATGACAACGTTGGCGTCCAGAATGACAAGATTGCGAACGGATGGGTCATGCAAAATCCTTCCCCTCCCATTCATGTCCGTTTCAGGTTCGTCCCGTAACCTAGGCTCATGTCTGATAGCGGAAAGGAGTCATAAACGTGGAAAACGTCGAGCGTGTGAAAGTATGGGACCCGGTGGTGCGGCTGTTTCACTGGATTGTCCTGCTGGCGTTTGCGACGGCGGCGCTAACCGGATTCGACCTTCTCAAACTGCACGTTTTCGCAGGGTACGCAATCGGCGCGTTGATAGTCATCCGCGTGATATGGGGTTTTACCGCAAATGGTAACGCAAGGTTCGACAGCTTCGTGCGCCACCCGGAGGTTGTCATCGAATACCTGCGCGACATGGCGAGGCTTCGGCACAAACGTTACCTGGGGCATAACCCGGCGGCTGGAATGATGATCGTCACGCTTCTCGTTTGTCTTTGCATGACCGTCCTCACCGGCCTTCTTGCATACGGGGCCAAGGAGATAGCGGGGCCGTTCGCGGACCTGCTCGTTGACGTCGGCTGGCGGTGGGGCGGGACGCTGGAAGATACGCACCATGCTTTCGCGGCGTTGACGCTCATCCTCGGCGGCCTGCATGTGGCGGGAGCCACAGTCGAGAGCTTTTTACATCGGGAGAATCTGGTTGTCTCGATGATCACCGGTTACAAACGGAAAGTGGATTGATGAGGAGTGAAGGCGCCATCCTTTTCCCTCCCCTTAATAAGGGGAGGTGGCGCGTAATCGCGCCGGAGGGGTTTAATTAAACCCCCTCGCAACTTCGTTGCGGTCCCCCTTGGTAAGGGGGACAAAGTTGGAGTCGCGCTGTTCAGGGTGTTGGCGAGGTGAAAAACGCCACGCCGTGCGTTAACGATTGACAAGGAGTACGTTCATGAAAGGTTTATCCGTTCTGGCCGCTGTGTTGATTTTCGCGGGCGGGGCCGCGCCCTCGTTCGCCGGTGTGGTGGACGATTTGCTGGTCGGGTACAAGGCGCTGGGCGTCGCCGATTTTTCCGCCGCGCGAGGCAAAGAGATGTGGACGAAGGAGTTCAAAAGCGCGAAGACCGGCAAAACGATCTCCTGCGCGACATGCCACACGACCGATTTGAAGCAGGCGTCAAAACATGCGGAGACGGGAGAGGCCATCGAACCGCTCGCCCCGTCGGTGAACCCAAAACGGCTCGCCGACCCCAAGTTCGTCGAAAAATGGTTTGGGCGCAACTGCAAACAGACGTTGGGAAGAGAATGCACGGCGCAGGAAAAAGGCGATTTTCTTATGTTTATGCGCGCGTGGTGAAATAATATAAAAATGGAGATGATGATGAAAAACCGTAATGTTCTGTGGATAGCTCTCTTGGGCGCGACGCTGACTGCGGGCCTCGCCGGTAGCGCGTGGAGCGACGACGATTACCGCAAATTTAAAAAAGGGATGAGAGGCGGCCCCGATGTGGCGAAGGCCGAAAACCCGGCGTATGTAAAGGAATGCGGCTCGTGCCACTTCGCCTATCAGCCGGGGTTTCTGCCGTCCGAATCGTGGATAAAACTTATGGCGGGGCTGGCGGATCATTTCGGCGACAATGCCGAACTGGCGCCGGAGGATCAGAAATCTATCACCGATTATCTGACCGCGAACTCCGCAGACAAGTCGGGCCAGAAAGCGGCTGTGAAGATAATGAAGTCCATAAAGACGAGCCAGCCGCCTCTCCGCATCACGCAGACTCCCTATTTCGTCCATGAGCACAGGGAGATACCCCTAAAACTGTACAAGGACAACCCGAAGGTGAAATCCTTGAGCCATTGCAACAGATGCCATGTCAACGCTGGCGAAGGCTCGTTCAACGAGCATGAAGTCAACATACCCGGTGTGGGACGATGGGAAGACTGATCGCAGTCTTACTGATGGCTGTGGCGCTCCTTGCGCCCAGCCTTGCCGTCGCGGGCGAAGGGCATGATAAGGCCAAACGGCTAAAAGAAGCCGGTGAGATACTGCCCCTGGAGAGCGTCATAAAGACGGCCACCTCCAAAAAGCCGGGACGGGTAATCGAGGCGGAGCTAAAAAGCTCGCGTGGCGGTTATATTTACGAGATAGAGCTGGTGGACAAGGAGGGCGTCGTGTGGGAGTTGAAATACGACGCGAAGACTGGGGAGATGATCTCCACGAAAGAGGAGGATTGACGGGCTGTGCGGTTGCTTCTCGCCGAGGATGACAAAACCCTGGCCGAAAGCCTCGGCAAAGGGCTTGCGAAGAGCGGGTTCTCCGTTGATGTGGCGGTCAACGGCGAGGACGCGCTTATCATGGGCCGCGATCCGGCTTACGAGGTTGTCGTGCTGGATTTGGGTTTGCCGGTTATCCCCGGGCTTGAAGTTTTGCGCAAGTGGCGCAGGGAAGGGATCAAAACGCCCGTCCTCATCCTTACCGCCCGCAACGCGTGGCACGAGCGTGTGGACGGGTTCAAGGCCGGGGCGGACGACTACCTGGGCAAACCGTTCCACATCGAAGAGCTTAACGCCCGCTTGACAGCTCTTATACGCCGCGCACACGACGCCACTGGCGGCCCGTCTTTAGGCGCCGGAGGGCTTGCGCTCGACGAGGATAGGCAAACGGTGACTCTTCCCGATGGCGCAGTGGAACAGCTCACGGGCGTGGAGTTCAAGATATTGCGGATGTTCATGCTCAACCCCGGCGTCATAATTTCTAAAGACAGGCTGATTGAAAACGTTTATGAATTCGATTCGGAAAAAGAGAGCAACGTCATCGAGGTGTACATAAGGCGTCTGCGGAAAAAGGTGGGCGAGGATTTGATACAGACCCGGCGCGGGCAGGGTTACGTTTTTTCGGATAGAGGTTGACCGGATGAGATCCCTCAAAGCGCGGTTGGGGTTGGGTTTGGCGTTGAGCCTTATAACGCTCTTCGCGCTTCAATGGTTCGCCGTGACGCATTACATGCGTAGCCTCGTGGAAGGTTACGCAAGCTCGCGC
>JADGAO010000133.1 GCA_015231995.1 Nitrospinota bacterium
GTCTTCCGGCTGTGTCGTATCCGTAATCTATTGTTTGGCCATCGGGACGCGTGATTCGAGTGAGTTGCTTATCAAGATTGTAGGCGTATGTCGTGCTCGTCGTCCCGGAGCCTGCAACCACGGGCGGATTATAACTCGACTCTAAATTTACAGGTGTATATGCAAACCCATGAGCGGGTCTGCTTGGCGGAGCTACGGAAGTCACGTTTCCGTTCGCGTCGAGTGTGCGGGACACCATCGGTCCATCGAAAAGGGTTTGCGATGTCATCATAATAAAAGAAATTTTACCTCATGTGAGTTCTTCTAACTTATTTGGCATGCTTTAATTTAGCGCAATAATTTTCAAAACGAACTCCAATATAATAGCCTATGCCAGCAACAAGTATCCCAAATGTTGGGATATAAATTAAACCCAATACCGCTGTAGAACTTTCATCAGTAGAGACGACCCATATAACCCAAAGATAAAAAGCAGTTACGGCGGTAGTTGAAAATATCTGAGGGATGGGATCGGACTTCATCCAAGACAAGGAAAATGCAGTAATGGTTGGGAAGTAGCAAACAAAAAAGAAGACCAAATGCCATGTTGCAAATCTAAAGATATCACCCCATGTTCTATCTTCAGGGTGTATGTATATTAACCATCCCTGAATTGATAATATGAAGAAAACATTGGCTACAAATATAGTTAGTATCCAGTAATAGGAGAAATTTCTCCCTCTGGTCATTTGTTCCAACTTTTTTAGCATACTTTAATATTGCCCGAACGAGAAACATTTATGTAGCTCGATACTTAGCAAAGCGAACTCCAATTTGATAGCCTATAATAGCAACAAGTACTCCAAGTATTGGAATAAAGAATAATGCAATTGCCGCTGTGGAGTTTTCATCAGTAAAGACAACCCATATAATCCAAAGATAAAATGCAGTTACGAAGCTGGTTGAAAATACCTGTGGGATGGTCTTATATTTATTGTAAATCAAGAAAAAAGCTGTACCGGACGGAAAGTACCATATATAAAATAGCCCCCAATGCCACATAACGTAAATCCAAATACCATGCCATGTTCTCATCTCCGGCATTGTGTATAATTCCCACCCCTGAATTGATAAGACGAACAATACATTGACCACAAATATGATTAGCATCCAATAATAAGAGAAATTCCTTCCTCCAGTAATTTGTTCCAGTTTTTTTAACATACTTTAATATTGTTCATATGAGAGTCAATATTAAGGTGTAATCATAGGGCATAACTACTAGTTTTTAGTGATAGTAACGGTGGCCAGTATAATTAACTCCTGCACAATACCCTAACTGCTCAACCTTGCACAAAGCACCTTGTATTGGGTACATAATGCTAGCCTTCTGACATTTCTGGCGCAGACACAAACAAAACGCATCGTCGCAATCTTGTTGAGAGACATTACATTGCTTTTCATAGCAATTATCATGCTTGTCACAACACTCTCCTACCATACCGCTCGGATCCACATGGATTCCACCTGGGCCACATCCCTTGAGACCTTTTAAGTCGTAGAAATCAACGGGATCATTATTCACATATCCAAACAGGTTCGTATCTCCGCCTTTGAACTTTATCGGGTCCTTCGCTGTCCATCGTCCCGTTTCCGCATCGTAATCGCGCGCCCCGTGACGAGTCAACTTCGTATGCTGATCGTATATTCCGCCTGCAAAACCGAAGGGTTGAAACCCTGGGTTTGTATCATTCGTAATATTCCCAAATTCGTCGTAATCCATCCTTTGCACGACGGAGCCATCGGTTATATTCACCACCAAGCGCGGGCTTCCAAGATGATCGCTAACAATGCGATAAGTGACACCACCTTTTATCATGTAATCCGGCACGTTTTCCCTCGTGGCGTAAACATACCTTGCGATTACGCTTCCGGTCCCATCCAGTTCCGCGACAGGCTCAAGGGCGTTTTCATACACGAGCCCCTGCGTTAATACGCCGTTCACCTTTTTACCGACACGTCTGTTCTCGCCGTCTATTATATATTCAATTAACGTCCCGTCGGGCAACGTAGCCGAAACAAGATTGCCTAACGCATCATAGGAATACAATGTCTGAAGCCCGTTGACGGTTTTACCGGAAAGCTCCCCATTCGCCGTGTATGCGTATGAAGCGGCGCCGTAACTAAGCAGTCTGTCTTGCGAATCGTAGCCACCGGAGACAGTTCCGCCCTGCGTCGTAGCGGCGATACGGTTTCCATTGGCGTCATATGTATAGCTCGACGACTGAACGCCATTTTTTGATACGCCAACCAACCGGCCCGCCGCATCGTAGGTATAATCGTAGGTTGTAGCGACTCCACTTAGAGTCTCCACCTTGCGGGTAATTCTGCCGGATACGTCCCGTGTATGCTGAACATCGTACATTGTTGAGGCCGCATACTTAGCCGTTATTGCGGTCAATTCGCCAAATGTATTGTATCCGGCGGTTGTAGCCATGCTTCCAAGCGAGGCGCCGGTTACATGCCCATTTTGTGCATTCCGCGTGACTGCAAGCGCTCCGGCAGAAGTGAGCATTCCATCAGCGTCATATCCGAAAGATACGCTATGCGCCCCGTTGATACTTTGCGTCGTTGGGCGCAAATCGTTGTTGAATGTCCAAGCTAAAGAAGCGTTAAATTCCCCGCTCCAAGTGGTTGACGTTTGAAGCTTGCCGTCGTAAACGTAGGCAAGGCTTTCCGATCGGCCGGCCGCATCCGTCCGTACAATCGTGGAGGGATTATCACTTCCACCGCAACATTGACCGTTGGAATTGTATGTAAAACTAAGCGACGCCCCATTCATATTCACCGAGCTTACTCTTCCATCCGTGCCATAAACATAATTCACGGTCTGGCCGTCCGGCCTCGTTATGGATGTCACTTGTTTGTCCAGATTATAGGCGTAAGTTGTGTTTGTTGTCCCGGAATCAGCCACAGATGGCGGAACGTATTGCGACTCAAGATTAACGGGCGTATATGTGAATCCATGAGCAGGACGTGACGGAGGAGTGATGGAGGCGATGTTGCCGTTAGCGTCGAAGGTATAACTTATTGTACGGCCATCGGGCAAGGTGGCTCCGATCTTTCGTCCAGCTGTGTCATAGGCATAATTCATCACGTTACCTGCCGAGTCGGTAACGCTTGACATATCACCGCTGGCATCATATGAGTATGCCAACGTCCTCGCCCCCTGGCTTTGCGACACTAGCCTGCCTCTGGAATCATATCCATAAGATATAGGAACCAAGCTTCCAATCGCCAACTGGCTAATACGTCCAGTCGAGTCATATGATAATACTTTTTTGCGTCCTGCTGGGGATGTTTTTGTATTTGTCCTCGATACGGCGGTGAACACGCTGGTGTACGTCTTTCCATTCACTGTCTGCGTGTCGGTGATTGATGAAACGCTAAGCGGGTCTGCGGGATTCGACAACGTAACGCTTCGGGATGTTGTTGTCGTTGAAGTCAACCCTGATGGCAGTTTGACCGTTGAACTGGCAACCGGCGACATCATACCGTAACGCGAGTCGGGGGATTTAGTTGTAGTCGTCACTGTCCCGTCCGGGCTGGTCGTTACGCTCGAAGCGTTCGGCAATGTCTCCGTTACAGTCACCGCTCCCGATGGGCTGGTTAGCGTCATGCGTTCGCCGCCGGTCGCTAGTATCTCCCTCAACGTTGTGTCAACACGCCCTTCGGCGCTGGTGATACTGCTTGTCTGTGTCGTTCTCGTTTTACTGCTCGTCAACGTCCAGCCGCCACCGACGGGGTTGCGGTCGGCGGTCAACTTGCCCATCGTGTCGTGGGTGAATGTGTAAACGCCGCCGTTGGGGTCGGTCATCGAAGACATCAACCCGTCGGGGCTGTATGTGAAGCGTGTGGCGTTGCCGGCGGGGTCGGCGACGGAGGCGAGATAACCGTTGGAGTTGAGCGTCAACTCGGTTCTCACTCCGTATGGCGATACTATACCTGTGGCGTTTCCGGCCCCGTCGCGCTGGACGGTTGTCACGTTGCCGTCGCCGTCGGTGACGGTAATAAGTTTTCCAGATACGTCGTAGCCGAATGCGGATATAACCGCGCCTGTCAGCGTATTCCTGGTCTGAAGATGTTTACCGTTACGGTTGAACATCCACAACGTGGAGCCGTCTTCCGAGGCGATGGCGTAATCTAGCGCGTTGAATCCTGGATTGGCGTTGGTCACCCGGACTATCATGGCATACCCGGGGCGCTTTCCGCTCCGCTTCCTCTATCCGCTTATACTCATCTAATACATCCTTAACGTAATCCTGGCAATTACAAAGGCCTTGCCCGTTCAATTACAATATGCGTCGGCTCAAACTGGTTGAAATATTCATCTATTTCAAGCAACTCAACCCGTACCTTTATCGGCTTGTTCTTCGGCAAATCATCGGGAACCTTATAGTGATACGGCAGTGGATCCGGAAGAACTTTTAACCCAATACTCCCCCTGAATATTCCCAACTCCCCCCCTTCCATGGCGGCGATAGCTCGCTTAACGCCCTCGTTTGGCGTGTCCTGGGCAAGATCGGGCGCATACGTAAAATGAGCTATGCCCACTTTTTCGCCCAAGGTTACATCTACAGGCTTGTAGCCCTCGGCAGTAAACTGGAATCGGATGCGGAGGTCTGAAGGATATCCGGCTGGCACTTTTCCTTTTTTTTTCTCCCAATCTATATTGCTCAAGGACTTTCTAACATATATATCTATATAATATTTCCCTCCCGCCTTGTCGTTTTGATATTCGAATTCTTTTACAGCTCCGGCCGCGCTGAAATCAAACTCCTCGAATAAGACTATTTTATACCTATCATACATTACTATCTTAAAAGCAACCGGCAGGATCACCGGCCGCCACAGGACAAGCACTGCCGCCACCGCAACTATTACAGCAGGCATGATGTATATCCAACCCTTCATTTATTGACAATTACAATCCAGATTGCCACTTTCCCCCTCATCATCATCATCATCCGCTTTCTTTTGGGACGTTTTCCGTTCCGCTTCCTCTATCCTCTTATACTCATCTAATACATCTTTAACGTAATCCTGGCAATTATGCTTTCTTATATCATATTTGGAGCGATCCCATTTTGGCTTTATATTGGCTTCCGCCAGTTTAATGGTCGCATCATCATAATGCGTTGAGCCAAGTTTATAATCGCTGGCCTTATGTTCCTTATCCTCGGTTATCGTAATTTCCCCTGTATCCTTGGATTTATTGTGGACTCCAGAAGTTACTCCATTGTCATATATTATCGCTTCATGATGCACGCCTGGGATTAATCTATACGCCAAGACGCCGCCGGGAACATCCAAAGCTCTTTCCCCAATATACGCCAGGCCGGAAATATCCACAAGCTGGACCGGGTCGGCCAATACATAGCCGTATAGATTCGCATATCCCCCAGCGAACCGTATCGTATCCTTAACCGTCCATCTTCCCGTTTCGGCGTCATAATCCCTCGCGCCAAAACGAACGAGCTTTGTATGCTGGTCATACAATCCACCCGCGAAGCCAAATGGCTGGAAACCAGGAGCGCTATCTGAAATCACATTGCCGAATTCGTCATAGTCCATCCGTTGAGCGACGGTGCCAGTGGAAGAATCCACAACCAGCTTGGGACTGCCCAAGTGATCGCTGATTATGCGATATGCAATACACCTTTCATCATATAATCAGGCGTATTTGTTTTAGTCGCATAGACATATCTTCCTACTATCGCGCCTGTCCCGTCAAGCTCCGCCACAGGTTCGGTATTGCTTCCATACAGAAATCCCTGTGCTAAAACGCCGTTCACTTTTTTCCCGACACGTCGACTTTTCCCGTCAACAACGTAGTCTATTATTTTCCCATCTGGTAGCGTCACGCGTAGCAGGTTACCAATCGCATCATACTTATACGATGTATCCAGTCCGTTTGCGGTTTTAAGCTCTAACTCACCATTGGGAGTGTAGGTATATGAGTTGGCGCCGTATGTAAGCAGGCGATCCTGCGCGTCATTTTCTCCTTCTATCTCTCATCATATAACACATTTCGCCTATTTTCTCATCAGAACCATCCCACTCCAAGTCATTGCAATTCTTTATATACCATTTATTACTGGTAATATAGTTGTCTGCATTGGATGCGGCCATCAACACATCATGCTCATATAATGGGTCGCTCACATACACCTCCATGTAACATCCATCGTGCTCTGGACGAATAAAGAATGGCGCACTTTTTAGTATGCTCTGAATGACATCAGTGTCGGATGTGAAGTTGCTAAGGCTATGCTCAATCTCGTTTATTATGAAATGATCTCCTCTATGGAAGTAATAAGCAACACAGCCTTCCATTGGTAGACAAGTGAATAGTATTTTAAATATTTCAATAGACGCATCTTCAAATAAGATACTTTTTTCGCCGTACTCTACTACTCCATCAAAAAAGCTGCCACTATAAATGCTAACTAATACTTCTTTTGGATTCTTGATTTTACTTAAAAAATCATTTGGCGTGTGAATATTACGGATGAAGTCCCCTTTATGATTTAACGCATTTGTCCAATTGTGTAATGCAGGATATCCTAGATGACCAATGGCACCATATTTATTAAAGAAATATTCCATAAAAATGAAAAACGGCTCATCTTCTATTTCACGCAAATTGTCATCAGGATAATCATAGCTATTCAATCCAAATATCTGCATCCCGAAAACATAATAGCAGGTGACTCCATCTGCCATATCTCTCTTTTCAATTTTTAATACCTTCATTTGCCTCCTAGTAAATTTGCGGACAATCGCACCAAGGTAGCTCCGGCATTATTTCGCAAAGCCTTGGATCCATAATTATTATCGGAGGAAATGGTAACCGAAGTGGTGGTATAGGTATTCTCCCTGGCTTCGGTGGCAGTGGCTCAAAGTCTGGGACTTTTTGACCCGATTCATAATGCTCATACGGTTTACGTTCGTCATGCCAATGATCAATTTCTTTCCAACCTCCCTTGCCAGGCTTAGCTGGCTCGAATCTTATCCACTCGCCGGTATTTTTGTTAATATATTTCTCTCCACCTCGGTGTGAGTAATCCCTTACCCATTCTGGCCCAAGCCCGCTAGGATTTTCTGGAAATGTAAAATCCAACCCGGACCAGTCAACCAAATTTATTGGATCATTGAGGACATACCTATAAAAATTGTTTTCTCCTCTAAATCCTATCGGGTCTTTTGTTGTCCATCTCCCAATTTCCGCATCATAATCCCTTGCGCCAAATCTTACAAGACCAGTATCGGGATCGTAAAAGCCCCCAGCAAAACCAAATGGAGTAAAGCCTGGGGCGCTATCACTGATAACGTTACCATACTCGCCATAGTCAACACGTTGCGCTACTATTCCAGTTGCGGTGTCAACGATTAGGCGCGGACTTCCTAAATGATCGGTTATTATGCGATACGGCAGGCCGCCGCGAATGACATAATCAGGCGTATTTTCCCTAGTCGCATAGACAAATACGGCGACGAGGTTCCCGCCCCCGTCCAATTCTGCGACAGGTTTTAACCCATCAAGGTATAGCCACCCTTTGACAGTTATTCCATTTACCTTTTTGCCAATTCGCCTGCCTTGCCCGTCTATTATGTACTCAATCAACGTTCCATCTGAACGGGCAACACTGACAATATTTCCCTCGGCGTCGTAAACGTATGACGTGGCTTGTCCATTGATGGCCTTTGTTGAAAGCTCTCCGTTTGAAGTGTATGTATATCCATTAATGCCATCTGTTATCAGCCTGTCTTGCGCATCATATGTAGAATTTATTGATACGCCTCCGATACTTTGCGCCGTTCTATTGCCGTTACTGTCATAGGCATAAGAGGAAACAGTAACGCCATCTTTAGATACGTATGATAGGTTGCCAGCAGTGTCATACACATAATCGTAAGTTGCAGTTACTCCTTGAACATTTTCAACCTTTTTTGTGATGCGGCCAAGGTTATCCCTGGTGTATGTCGCGTTATACAATACTGCATTACCATACTTGGCTATTGATGTTGCTGTCTCGGCAAAAGTAGTATAAGTTTTCGATGCCGTGACGGAACCCAAAGTGGTTGCTGTGATAAAGCCGTTTGCCGCATCTCTGGTGATCGTCATTGCGCCTGCGCCGGATAAATATCCATCGTTGTCGTAGGTATTATTGACGACGTTTGCTCCGTTGACGTTTAGCGAAGTTAAGCGTAAATAATTGTCGTACTCTTTTACAACGGAACCATTGATTGATCCACTCCACGTCGTTGAAGTGTGCAATGGGCCATCATAAGTATTAGTGAGGTTTTCGGCGGTTCCGCCGCTTGCTGTTCGAGTTATCGTCGCAGGAATGGAAGGATTGCCGCAACATCCACCGCCAGCTGAATAAGCATATCCATATGTTGCGTCTGGCGAAGTGACGCTGTTTATTCGCCCTGCTAAATCATACGCGAATAGTATTTGCTTTCCATCGGGCCTTGTGATGGCGGTCAATGCCTTATCAAGATTGTATGAGTGCGTTGTGGTGGTCGCCCCGATGCCTATGTCCGGCGGTGTGTATGCAGACTCTAGATTAACCGGTGTAAAGGTAAAGTCATGATTTGGCCCTCCATTGGGCGTGACAGATGTTACATTGCCATTCGCGTCATAGGAATAGCGTCTAACACTCCCATCAGGCGCTGTTTGTGAAACTATTCTTCCGGCTGTGTCGTACCCATAAGCAACCATTCGGCTAAGCGGATCGGTAACACTTAAAAAATTGCCCTGTGCATCATATGCGAATGAGGAGATTCTGGAACCTTGAGTTATCGAAGCCAACCTGCCATGCAAATCGTATTGATATGATATTGGTAAAATAGCAGCAACCTGAGTTTGCGCCACACGCCCCTGCTGATCTACCTTCTGCGTCACCTGTTTCCCCATTGGCGTTGTCGTCGTAAACGTCATCGTCGCTTTGTTGAACGTGGTTCGGGTCGCTTTGGC
>JADGAO010000134.1 GCA_015231995.1 Nitrospinota bacterium
AGCCGTCGGAAAAAGGCTCCCCACCTCCAGCGAGTGGGAAAAAGCCGCGCGCGGCGCCGACGGAAGAACCTTCCCCTGGGGCAACAAGGCCGATCCCGGCAAAGCCAACGTGCTCGAATCCGGCAAAGCCAGCTCTATCCCGGTTGGAAGCTATAAAGACGGCGGCAGTTCCTATGGCGTGATGGACATGGCCGGCAACGTCTGGGAATGGGTTGACGCTTACGCGGACACGGAAAAACAGTACAGAGTGCTTATGGGCGGCTCCTTCTTCGACGAAATGGGCAACTCCACCGCTTATTCCAAGATCAAAAGCATCCCGGACGACACGCACGACTACTACGGTTTCCGTTGCGCGAAATGACGTTGTGGCAAGAAATGCGGGAAGGAAAAACGTCGGAGTGAATAACGCGCCGGTTCGCAATGGCGTTTCAACGGCCTTGGCCGCCATTCTCGCCGTTTTCATGGCCACAGTCTCCTGCACGCAGAAGAAAAGCAACTGGGACGAAAACCCGCAAAGCTTTTTCAAGCCGACCGACGCCGACTTGATGGACGACGTTGACACCGGATTGCAAATTGTCAAAGATGTCATAAGTGTATCCTTCGACCCGAGGACTGACGAGGAGACGATCAATAAAATCGTCTCCTCTGTCAACGGGGAGATTGTAGGTTACGACAAGTCAGTCAATCTCTACCAGGTCCGGTTCAAAGGCAAAGACCTTCCCGCCATAGACGATATCCGGAAAAAACTGCTTTCCGAAAACAAGCAGGTGGAGGCCGCCACCAGGATGTCCGTATCGGTGCACAAAAACCCCTACTACGTTAAGTAGCGGGGGTTATTTCCACTTTGCGGATCACCATGCCGACCTGGCTGTTGAAAAACTCCACATAACCGGCGAATTTCGGATCTGCCTTCTGTATCGCCTCCGCAACCTTCTTGCCTTCCGCAAACTTGACGTCGTCTTCCACCTCGACGCGGATGACCGTTTTGTCTTTCTCTTGCTTCATCTCGGCTATCTTGAAGGCCGGGTTCACCGAAGCGAGGGCCTGAGCGTATTTATCCTCGGCCTCTCCACCGCCGCCGGTGCAGGCGGCAAGGGCAAAAACGAGGGTGAACAACGCCGTGGAAACATATTTTTTCATGTCTGACATCTTGCGAAACCTCCGTTCTCGAAACAGTTGCTTATCCTAGTTCACTCAAGAGTGCTCAGGAACGCTATCATGTCGTTCCTGTTTTTCTCATCCTGCATAAGGTCTATCGTGGGCATTTTGATCTTGAACCTGCCCAGCATGGCCACAGCCTGCGGATCTCCGCTCTCGATGAGGGCTTTGGGATCCGCAAGCCATTTGTGAAGCCACTCGGCGGTGCGCCTCTTGGTCACCCCGGCAAGCCCGGGGCCGTTCTTGACCGCATCGGTGCGCCTGTGGCACCCCTGGCATTTCTTGTCGAACATCTCTTCGCCTCGCCCGGCGTCCTGGGCCTCCGACATCGCGGAGAGGGCCAGAAACATGGAAAGGCAAAGGCTGGTGTATTTGAGCACGCTTTCAATTCCCCTTATGGATCACTCTAAGAAAACAGTCCTGAGAGCGACTCCCATGCTCAACCAGGAAATGCTTCCGCTTTTTACGGTGGGAAGGTGTTTGGCGATCTCTTCTTTGGCCTTGTTGCTTGTGGCGAGGCTTATCTTCGGCGTGAAGCCCTCTCCAGAAGCTTCCCTTACGTCTATCTCCACCGTCAACTTGCCATCGGGCGAAAGTTCGAATATGTTCACGCGCCAGTCGCCCTTGCCCAACTCCGCCAGCTCTTTTTTAGCCTTGGCTAAAGCCTCCTCGGATATCCCTCCGCCGCCGGGCTGATGTTTCTTCCTGGAGTCAAGGACTTTGCCGTAGTTGCCGCGGACGGCGTTAAGCAGACGCTCATCCTTGGTCTCGTCGGCGTACATCTTGGCTATTGTCCCGGCGATGTTGAACAGGAAGTCCTGCTCCTGCGGCGGCGTGGTGGGGGCGGAAGCGTATTCCACCATCTCTTTGACTTCCATCGGGAACTCGGCGCCGCGGGTCTTTATCAGTTCCCGCATCTTTTTTTCGTCTTTTTTGTCGAACGCCTCTATGAACAGGTTGCCCACGCTCGGAGCGGCGGCTTGCGCCCATGCGTTCGAAACGGTCAGGGCAACGGACAACGTCAACGCCGCAGTCAGTAAAGTAGCTCCGGCTCCAAGCAGTCTCATTTATATATCCCTAATTAAAAATTGTCCGTAATACCCGAACTACCCGCTCGTCAAGCACCAGAACATCGGGTTCCGATCCCGTACGCGCATAAACGCTGTTCCCCGTCGGGGTTGTTTTGCCCACGCTAAGGTGGATAGGAACTGCGCTAGCCTCTTCCCATAGCATAATCTGGGCCAAAGGATTCTCCAAACCAAATTCTCGCATGTCTTTTGCGGATGGAACGAAGTCTTTTATGCTGAAGGCCAACAATTCGTCCAGAGTCTCCTTGACCGCGTTGAAATCCATTTTCTCGCCGGTCACGCTGTTTTTACGCCATTCCTTGTCTTTATCCCGCAAAAGGGTCAGAGACTTGTTGTCAACGCGCAACTCTATGCGCTTGAGGTTGTTAATCTCAAAAAACATCAGCTCTCTGCTTCTTATGTCGTTGGCGCTTTTCGGAATGGCGTTTATAACCTCTTCATCGAGGATAAAAATGTTGTCGCGGTCGGACATTGAACAGAAATAACCCCGTTTCTCCGGGCTTCTGTCGCCTATCGAAAGCCGCACGGTCGGCTCCCCATCGCCCGCCTGCCAGAACAGAGCCTGAATGGCCGGTTTTTCAAGCCCGTACGACGCAAGGTTCTCTTTCTTATCCGACACGAACTCCTTGACCTCGGCGTTGACGAAGGCTCCGATATATTCGAACGCTTTGGCGTGGTCGGCGATGGCCTTGATCGGTTTCTCTATCACCCACTTGCCGTTGTCGGGCAGTTTGGCCCGGAACGCGAGGCCGCCTCTTTCCACCGCAAACTGGTCTATCATCTCCGGCTTCAAGGCCAGCACGGTCTTGTCGCGGAAATAATACAGGTCTTTGTCCGCCTCGCCCCGCGCCGCCGCAAGCACCCGGTAGACCTCTTTGCGCCCTTCGAGCATTGCGAAAGCGACGCCCATCGTGGGAGCCCTGTCGCCGAATATCAGGGTGTACGGCTTAAGGTCTTTGCCGGTCTTGAGCGTCACCCTCAGCGAAGGCTTCAGCAGGCCGAACTCCGTCAGCCGTTCCTGCGTCGGGTTCGCGTCCATGACATACTCGGCGTCGTTGCGGGAGTCGGTGACGTAACCGAGGAACTTGTCCACGTTTTGCGAAGCGCCCTTGGATTTGATCGGCGCCACAACCCGCCAGCCTTCCTCCCAACGCTCCAATTCCAGCGGTTGCGCGCCGTCTTTTTCTATGACAATCGCAAGAACTTCCTTGGAATCGAAGGGGAACAGGCGCGTGGCCCTGTCCTTTTTTTCCTCTTCGACCCTGGTTTTTTCGAAGTCTATGTAGCTTATTCCAACCACTGCGGCCAGCGCGATGATCCAGATAAAGGTCGTTTTGAAGTACCTCACCGCAAGACCTCCGCCAATACGCCCATCACCTGAACCATCGTCTCCTGCTGTAAACGCCGATTCCGGCCATCAACACCGCCGACGGCACCATGATGACGGGTATCCAGAATATCGCCCGGCCCTGCGAAGCCGTGAGGATTACGGGCGAGACGTTCGCTTCCTTCGCCCGCACCGCGATAAGGTCGGCCTCTTCGGCCAGCCAGTTGACCGTATTGAGGAAAAGGTCGCCGTTGCCGGCCAGGTTGATGTTGGTGTTGTTGGCGAAATCCGAGTCGCCGACAAGGATCATCTTGCCGTATTTTTCGCGTTTGGTTCCATCGGGGTCCGTCTCCGACCCGGCCGGGGTCGTGGTGACGGCCATCACCGGAATCGGCCCGCGTTTCTCATGGTCCTCGTTATATTCGGCCTGGCCGGACTCAAGCTGGTTTTTATCAACCTCCGTCCAGGAATTGGGGCCGGTGAGCGCAAGCTCGTACCGCCCGCGCTTCGTGTCTTCCTGCATGTACACGGAGTTGGCCAGCGGGAAATACGAGGCCAGCGTAAAATCCTGCGTCAGCGGATGCTTCTTGTGGTACGCATACACAACCGGCGTAAGGTAGTTGGCCCCGTAAACCTGGCTCTGCTGGTCTATGATGATGTCGTTCTGAATCTTGAACCCGTACCCCTCAAGCCATGTGGCGAAACCGGCCGGATGGCCGGGGTCTATCATGGCGAAGATGGCCCCGCCGGACTTGTAGCGCGCGTCGAGCTTGTCAAGCTCCGTCTGGCCCAGGTCGCGCGTGGGGCCAGCCACCACGACAACCGACGCGTCGGGCGGTATGGCCTCCACCTGCAAAAGAGGCAAATCTTTCACCTGGTAGCTTTCGTTCATCAACGCGTCTTTGACGGCCTTGTATCCGTCTTTGTTGGTGGAAGCCAGTTCCTTCTCCCCGTGGCCCGTGACGAAATAAACGGTCTTCTGCTTCTGCTTAAGAAGCTTTATAAGGCCGTTGGTGAGCTTCTCCTCCTTCTCATTGCCGATCTTCACCTGCTTGTCGCCCGCGAAGAGCATGATGATGCGGTACTCGGAAACTCCGTATTTCGACGCAAGCCCGGGATTTGCGTCCGGGTCTATGAAAGAAAACTTGAACTTGTCGGAAAGCCCGGCGTACTCTTCGAGCAGGTCCCGCGCCGCCTGCCTCTGCATAGCGTGCATGGTGCCAGACTCGTTCCTGTAAAAAGCTATCGCCTTGACTTCGGATGTGAGGGATTTGACCAGTTTCTTGGTCTGCGACGAAAGGGTGAACCTGCCAGACTTGCTCAGGTCGTAACGTTTCTTGTGCGAGTCGCTCAACACGGCAAGCGTGATGATCACGCCAGCAAAGACCGTTATCATCACAACCAGGTTCGCCCCGTATTTGGCGGTTTTCTTGCCCAGGACGGAGCGCACCTCGCCGAATTTGGCGTACAACAGGAACAGCGCAAGCATCAGCCCCACCCACAACAGGCTCGCCGACGTAAGAGAAAGCGCGCCGTCTATGGCGTAGAAACTGCCGCCCGCGATCATCAGGGCGGCGGCGGCGACTGCGATTAAGAGCGTCAATGGAATTCTCATCACCCCCTCCACCTCTTCGACTCCAGGGAGCGCATACTAAGGAACAGGAACAACGCCGTGAAAAGGATGTAATAGTTCACGTCGGACGTGTCTATGACCCCTTTGGCGAACGTTTCCAGATGGTTGATTATGGAAATATACTCAAGCACCTTCCCCACGTTTTCCCCTGCGAATGCGGCCGACAACCCGGACATGTACAGGATGATCAGCGAGGCGAACGACAGGGCCGCGGCTATTATCTGGTTCTCCGTCAACGACGACATGAAAATACCGAGCGAGATAAACGCGCTTCCCATCAACAAAAGCCCCACATATCCGGCCCCGATCACGCCCCATTCGGGCTGGCCGAAATAACCGACAAGGGCGAGGCACGGAAACGTAAGGGTCAGCATCACCACGAATATGCCCATGCACCCAAGGAACTTGCCGATAATGGCTTCCGCATCCGTCAACGGATAGGTAAGAAGAAGCTCCATCGTGCCCGATTTCTTCTCCTCGGCGAACGACCTCATCGTAAGCATCGGCAACATGATGAGCATCACAAGGCCCACTATCGAGAAAAACGGGCGAACCACGAACTCTGTCACGTTAAGCGCGCCATACTGCTTTGCGGCCATCGGGTTGGACTGCGCCTGGAACGACAGCGTGGAGAAGTTGGCGAATATGTTGTAAAAATAATAGCCGGTGATGATGGTGAAAATGGTTATGACCACCAGCGCCACGGGCGAGTTGATATAAGACCTCAGCTCTTTGGTGAGCAGGAAATATAGGTTCCTCACTGTTTGATCTCCTCCTCAGTGACGATCCTGATGAATATGTCTTCAAGGCTCAGCCTCATCGGGGTAAGCTCGTGAAGGTCCCACCCGCCGGACGTGACGGCGCGGGGTATCAGATGCGCCCCTGCCTTGCCGTCGGCGAACTCCACTACGTACATGCTCGTGGCGCCGCTGTCGCTGACAACGTCCACCTTCTTCGCGCCGCCTATTTCACGAAGGGCCTTGAGCACTTTCTCTTTCGGGCCGTCTATCCGGGCCTGCACCCTGCCTGCGGCGTGGAGCCTGGACATCAGGTTGTCCGGCGTGTCCATCGCCTTTATCTTGCCTTCGTCTATTATTATCACCCGCTCGCACAACATGCTCACTTCCGGCAGGATGTGGCTCGACAACATGATGGTTCTGCCGCCGCCCAGCCCTTTGATGAGCGATCGTATCTCCACTATCTGCTTGGGGTCGAGTCCTATCGTCGGCTCGTCGAGGATGAGCACCTCCGGATCGTTCACCAACGCCTGCGCAAGCCCCACCCTCTGCCTGTAACCTTTGGACAACTCGCCGATGAACTTGTGGGCCATGTGGGTCAACCCCACCTGCTCCATAACCTCGGCGACCTTGTGGTTTATCTTCTTCCACGGCACGTCTTTAAGACCCGCCACGAACTTAAGATAAACAGGCACCTGCATGTCGGTGTAAAGAGGCACGGTCTCAGGAAGATAGCCGATCTTGCTTCGCACCTTCAGGGAATCCTCGAAGATGTCGTAACCGGCCACCTTCGCGCTTCCGCTGGAAGCGGACATGAAACATGTAAGAATGCGCATTGTGGTGGTCTTGCCCGCGCCGTTTGGCCCCAGAAAGCCGAGTATCTCGCCCTTCCCTACGGAGAAGGTGATGTCGTCTATGCCCCTGGCGTCTCCATACGTTTTGGTAAGACGCTCAACTTCAATCATTGGGAATTATCCCCCCCGGTTTCGATTGATTCATTGTTCAAGCAAAATTCCGTGTCAGAAAGAACACGGTTAGCGATTTTGGCGCCAAAGCTTTACATCATAAAACAAAAAATTCCCGGCGGCAAGCGGCTTTCTGCGAACGATTATTATGTCATTCTGAACGAAGTGAAGTGAAGAATCTATCCTGCTTTGATCCTTCGGTCGCAGAGCCTCCCTCAGGATGACAAAAACATTGTCATTCTGAGCAACGCAAAGCATTGTCATTCTGAACGAAGCGTAGCGAAGTGAAGAATCTATCAAATAGAATGTTCTGTTCTACTTTGATCCTTCGGTCGAGGACTCCCTCAGGATGACAAAAAAGGGACTCCCTTTGACAATACTCGCCAAACCTTCCTCAGTAAAAGCCGTTACTTTCCATATGTCCGGCAAGCAGAATAAAAAAAACCCCGGCGTTCCCGCCGGGGTTTTTTAAAGAACTAACTATCGGAAAGGTTATTTCTCTTCAGCCCAGTCGCCTGTTTTGCCAGCGCCCGTGCCGGAAGCCTTGTCGCTCACACCGACTTTTTTGGAGGCCATTCTGCCGCCGCCGATGGAGTCAAAGCCACCCTTCATGCCGCCGCCGCGGCCGCCCATGACGCCTTCAAGCTCCAGCTCTTCGTTCATTTCTTTGAACGCCTTGGAGGAGGAAGCGTTAGCCGCGTTCACTTCGTCGGCTCCGCCCGCGAACTTCGGCTTGTCAGCCAAGGTGCGGATGAAGGCCACCATGTTCCAGATGTCCTGATCCTGAACGACGTTGCCCCAGGGCGGCATAGCTTCGGCCAGGTTCCTGGCGGCGCCGCCGCCCTTGATCACGCGGAACAGGTCGAGGTTGCTGATGTAGTTGGCGTATTTGCCGTTGGTCAAGTTGCGCGGCCTGGGGTCGAGCGTGGCGGCCGTGGGGCCGTCGCCTTTGCCAGTCCAGCCGTGGCAATGCACACAGTAGAACGAGAACCAGTGAGCGCCCTGATCCGGGTCGGCGCCGGCAACCGGGGTCTTCTCGAAGCGGGGCCTCGTGATGTTGTTCCACTGGTTAGCCCACTCGTTGTAGTCGCCGCCGAGTTTGGAGCCGGATTCGTGTTTGCGGAACCATGCTTCGGTAACGCCCGATTTCTCAGCCCAACCGGACTGAGTGTCGTTGTACTGGCCGGTCCATGTGTTTTTGTAGCGTTTCTGCTGGAGGTTTTCCAGCGGGGACGCTTTGTCCTGTTTAATCTTGAAGGTCTTCTCGTTGATCTTCGACGGATCGGAGGCCACTTTACCAACGCCCGTCAAATAGTCGAACCCTTCCACGCCGTATGTGGATTTGCCGGAGCCTGTGCCCGACTTGCCGCCCCAGTTGGCCGCGCCGGCTTCGTCAGCCTCTTTACCAAACTGATCGCGGAACTTTTCAGCCGCTTCGACCGAAAGGTCGCCCTCTTTTTTGGCCTTGTCAAGCTCGGCCGCAGACGGTTTGTCGGCCGCATGAACGACGCTTACCGGCGTCATCCCTACGACGACAAAAGCCGCCGCCCCTACACCGGCGAAAAACAGCCTTGTCAGACTTCTCATAGTTCCCACCCTCCCTATATTATTTAAAACGGAACACTAAAACAAAATTCGCGTCACACATCTGCAAAGCAACTCCCATACCTCCTTTCAAGACCACTTTCTTCCATAACTCCTTTTATTTCCGCGTGTAACAATCAAGTTACATAGCGTAGGCCTCTTATCCGATAAAGGACAAGGAAAACGCAAATCCTCCCCCTTTCAAACAAAAAAATTGACAATTTTTGTCATCTCACCTTTTAGCCTAATCTTGTGTCACATGCGCCAACTAAAACGTTAAAACATTAACCTTTCGCTTAACGAATCGTGTAAACGGGATATTAAATTGAGGTTGTCAAGTTGAACGCGGATGACTCTATATTAGAGAGATTGCCTCGTCGCTTTGCTCCTCGCAACAACACTGTAACCCCCGTTCCCTCCGCGAACCGCCCCCTGTCAGGGAGACCTTTGCATAAGTCGTTAACCAATGATCCTGCCCCCTCTCCCGCGCAACATCGCGG
>JADGAO010000135.1 GCA_015231995.1 Nitrospinota bacterium
CCGCCTCTTGACAAAAGACACGGTTGCTTCGGTCGCTAGGGCTCCCTCAGGATGACAAAATATGCAAATCGTTGACTTATGCAAAGGTCTCCTTTGTAAGGGGGACAAAATTGGATCGCGCCAGGCGGGGTGTTCTTCACCCCGCCGCCCACCACAAGGGGCAGTTCGAGAACCGCCCTTCTTCAAGACGGGCGCCCCGGCGTGTCGCCCCTACC
Organism: Nitrospinota bacterium; assembly: GCA_015231995.1. GTDB lineage: Bacteria > Nitrospinota_A > UBA7883 > UBA7883 > JACRLM01 > JADGAO01. Next base: position 216 of record JADGAO010000135.1, read on the forward strand.
TATAGGATATGACCACTAAGAACAGCGATTGTCTCAACCGGGCGATAAAACTTCTTGCCTCACGCCCTCATTCCACAAAAGAGCTGGAAAAAAAGCTCGCCACCAGAGGGTTTGCTGAAAACGATATCCACGCCGCGCTGGAATGGCTTTCCCAACGCGGATACCTCAACGATGGAGAATTCGGGATAATATATGCGAAGTCGAGAGTCGCCCGCGCCAGAGTCGGTTCCGCAAGGCTTAAAATGGACCTTCGCGCCAAAGGTTTGGACGGCGGGGTTGTGGACTCTGCGCTGGCGAGCGTTTTTGGAAACGATGGGGCCGAGTTGGCCGTTGCGCTGGACTCTGCAAAGCGGAAGGCCCGGTCGCTTGCGCCCGGGGTCGGCGACGAGGTGGCCAGAAAGAAAATATTCGACCATCTGGTTCGAAAAGGTTTTTCGGCGGAGCTTGCGCGGCAAGTTGTTTTTGAAAAGTTCCGCGATATCATGGGAGACAAGATCATCAGAGACGACGCATGACCCATTCCATGAGCATTTTGCTGTTCGAGATGTACGCCTTCATCGTGGGCCTTTGCATCGGCAGTTTTCTCAACGTGGTGATATACAGGCTCCCGCTCGGAGCCTCTATCGTAAAGCCCGCCTCCCACTGCTCGGTGTGCGGGTCGCCCGTGCGCCCATTCGACAACATCCCGCTGATAAGCTGGCTCGTCCTGATGGGGCTTTGCAGGGATTGCGGCTCGTCCATATCGCCGCGATATTTTCTCGTCGAGCTTCTCACCGGGACGCTTACCTGGGCCGTCGCCCGTGTTTACGGGATGGACGTCAGCGCGTTGCTGTTGATGGTGTTCGTCTGGAGCCTCATCGCCGTCACGTTCATAGATTTGGATCATCAGATAATCCCCGACGAGATAACGCTGGGCGGAGTTGTCGCGGGCCTTGCGGTTTCGTATTTCCTGCCGATCGGCCTTTATGGCTCCGTTGTGGGTCTGCTTGTGGGCGGGGGGATATTTTTCCTGATAGCCGTAATCGCCCCGGGCGGGATGGGCGGAGGCGACATAAAACTGATGGCCGCAATCGGCGCGTTCACAGGCTGGAAACACGCGGTGTTCACGATAATAGTAGGCTCCGCCCTCGGCGCGGCGGTGGGTCTGTTCATGATCGCGCTTTTCGGGAGGGGCAGGAAGGACAAGATACCATTCGGCCCGTTTCTGGCCACTGCCGCCGTCATTTCCGTGTTGTGGGGGAACGGGATAATAAACGCATATCTGGAGATGGCGTTTTGAGTCATCAAACCACTTTCTTGCAAGGGAGACTTTGTCTGACCAAACTATTTTCAGAGTGTGTCACCCTGAAGAGTCCGTTTTTTGTCATCCTGAGGGAGCTTTGCGACCGAAGCGCCGAAGGATCAAAGTTGTCATCCTGAAGGAGTCCTCGACTGAAGGATCAAAGTATAATAGAACATTCTTTCCGATGGATTCTTCACTTCGTTCAGAATGACAAACTCTGATAGATTCTTCGCGGAGTTTACCCTGAGTCCTTCGAAGGGCTCAGAATGACAGCATTGCGAACGCGATGGATTATGCATTGTCCTCCTTTACTAATACTAAGGCAGAGAAAAGGTATGAAGCTTCTGATCAATAAGCCCTCTGATGGGAAAATATTTTGGCGCCAGACCCAGGTAGGCGCCGTGAAGGCGCAAAATGTAATTGGAATTTATAAATGAATAGCATGATTGATAAAGCCGCCAAATTTACAAGCGCCGCTTCCGCTACTTCTGCGGCGGGGCAACTGCTTATCGTGGGGTTCGACGGAACCAGATATACCTCCGCCATCGGCTCGTGGTTTAAAAAAATCCGACCCTCCGGGGTGATCCTTTTCGCAAGGAATATAGAAAACGCGGATCAGACCAAAACCCTCATCTCCGACATCGTCAAACTAGCGGAGGATCAGTCGCTGGCGCCGCTGTTTGTATGCGTGGATCAGGAAGGGGGCAGGGTGTCGCGTCTGCCGAAGGAATACTCGCCGTTCCCCACAGCCAGGGCGTTGGGAGAAGACGGAAGCGTTGAGCTTGTCGAAACCAGCCACGCCAAAATGGGGCGAGTGTTGGCGGATATCGGGTTTAATGTGGATTTCGCGCCGGTTCTTGATCTGGATACGAATCCGGTCAACCCCATTATCGGCGACAGGTCGTTCAGCTCCGACCCGGAAAAAGCGGGCAGGCTGGGCCGGGCCGCGATAAGAGGTTTGAGGTCGGCGGGGATACTTACCTGCGCCAAACATTTTCCCGGACATGGCGACACGAGCCTGGACAGCCATCATGATTTGCCCGTGGATGGGCGCCCTGCGGGGAGAATAGAGGAGGTGGAGCTACACCCCTTTCGCGAGGCCATCGAAGAGAATGTGGAGTTCGTCATGACGGCGCATGTCATCTATCCAGGATTGGACGAACTGCTACCGGCTACGCTTTCGGAGAAAATCGTGACCGGCCTTCTAAGGAATAAGATGGGATACAACGGTCTCATCGTCGGCGACGACATGGACATGAAAGCCGTGTCGGATCATTGGGGGACGGAAGAATCCACCCGGCTAGCGATGAAGGCGGGTGTGGACACGCTTCTTGTCTGCCACGAAACGCCCCGGCGGGAGGCGGTTCACGAATCCCTGAAAAGAATGATAGGCGACGGCGACTTGTCGCCGGGGGAAGTATCTGCGAGGATTGGGCGGATATTCGCCGCTAAAAACAGGATCAGGATATAAGCGGAGGGGAGATGCTGGAGATCGAAACACTTCTCACAGATTACGGCATAGACGAAGCCGATATCGCAAACATCCGCCAGGCCGCGCCCATGCTGGAAAAACGGAGGGATGAGTTGGCGGAGTTTCACTACTCCATACTGCTGAAAAAAACGGACACCGCAAAGTTCTTCGCCGACAAAGCGACGCTGGAGCGGGCCAGGAACGCTTTTGTGGAATGGTTTTTAACGCTTCTCAAAGCGGAGTTTAACCACGCGTATTATCTTAAACTCTACCGGATAGGCTCGGCTCACGAACGCATAGGTATGCCGCCCAATCTCGTCAACGTCCAGATGTCCCATATACGCTCTTTCGTGGCGGACGCTATCAACAAGGATTTCGACGGCCCGTGCGGCGCGGCGGCGCGCACCATAGCGTCTTTCAACAAGGCGCTGGACATGAATATGGACATGATGACCCGCTCCTACCGCGAGGCGGAACTGAAGACGCATTTCTTCTCATACAGGCTCGACGCAGGCGTGCTGGCCGTGGCCAAGTGGTTCGTCAACGGTTTTAACCTTGCGCTGGTTTTCGGACTGCTTATCACCGGGCTTGCCGTGATGGGCCTTGCCGTATACGACCTTTCGCACCTCGCCATAAGCGATGGGATAGAGAAGGGAATGCTGAGGGGACTTGGCACCCTGCTTGTGCTTTGGGTTGTCATCGAGTTGTTGGACACTCAGATAAAACATATGAAAGGAAGCGCGTTCGCCATCAAAGTATTCGTCTCCGTGGCGTTGGTGGCGGAGTTGAGGCGGCTCCTCATCACGTCCATAGAACACTCATCGTGGCAGGAAGAGCTTATTCTCGTCGCAAGCCTTCTGGCGTTAGGCTCGATCTATTGGATGGTCTCAAAGATAGAGAAGACGTGAGAGTATTGTCATTCCGAGGCATTGTCATTCTGAACGGAGCGTAGCGAAGTGAAGAATCGATCGAAAAGAACATTCTATTCCACTTTGATCCTTCGGTCGCCAGGGCCTCCCTCAGGATGACAAACAATGAACTCCCTCAGGATGACAAAAACGAGGATCAATCATGATGACGACTGGCAATCGCCTACTAACCCGGCCCTTTGTAATCCTCCTTCCTTATCCCATACTTACGCATCTTGTTAAAAAGGCTTCTCGGCGAGATGTTAAGCCGTTCGGCGGCGTCTTTCAGATTTCCGCCGCATTGCCTTAACGTCTCTTCAATGAATTCCATTTCGGCGCCGCCCAGCTTTTTACGTAAAGGGCTGGCTAAGGACGTTTCGCCCTGATCATCCGGCGGGTTCCAGTCGGCGATCTCTCTTCCTTCGTGATTGATCGCAAGGGAGACGATGGCATTCTTCAACTCGCGCACGTTGCCGGGCCACGGGTAGGCGAGCATTTTTTTTATGGCGGTTTCCGAAATTCCGATCTCGCCGAGCTGGTAGAGCTTCCCCGCCTCAGCCGCAAAACTGGCCGCCAGTTCCGGTATATCTTCAGGCCTTTCCCTCAGCGGCGGGATGTGTATGTTGACAATATTTAGCCGGTGAAAAAGGTCTTGCCGGAACTTACCATCCTTCGCAAGCATACGAAGGTCTTCGTTTGTTGTCGCAAGTATCCTTATGTTCACAGGGATTGTCTTGTTGCTTCCCAGCCTTGTGACGGCCTTTTCCTCGACGGCGCGCAATATCCCGGCCTGCACCGAGGGAGACGCGCTGTTAATCTCGTCGAGCAGTAGCGTGCCTCCGCCGGCGTACTCAAACTTTCCCTCGCGCGACCCGGCCGCACCGGTGAACGCGCCTTTCTCGTATCCGAAAAGCTCTCCCATCGTAAGAGTCTCCGGGAGCGATGCGATGTTGACGACGACGAACTTGCCGCGTTTTCGAGCGGACATGTTGTGCAGAGCATGCGCCACCAGTTCTTTCCCAGTTCCCGTCTCCCCGGAGATAAGCACGGAGACATCCGTATCGGCGTAGGTCTCTATCTTTTCCCTTATCGTGGCGATGGCCCTGGAGTGTCCGACCAACCCCCAGTTTTCGTAAACCGTCTTTTTGATTTCGCCTTTCAAAATATCCGTCTGGCGCAAAAGCTCCGTTTTCTCGACGGCTCGCGCCACGCTCGCCAGGGCCGTGTTTCTCTCAAACGGTTTCTCTATAAAGTCGTAGGCTCCCTTTCTCATGGCGGAAACAGCCGTGGGGACATCTCCATGCCCCGTGATCAACACAACCTGCCCCATGACCTTCCTGCCGGCGACAGCTTCGAGAAACTCCATCCCCGTCATCCCCGGCATCATCATGTCCACGATGAAACAGAATGACTCGGTAAGTAGAGGCGACGACAGCGCCTTTTGCGCGCTGGCGAATTCGACCACCTTATATCCGGCCAGGACGAGCGACTGCCCCAGCGACTTTCTCACCGCGTCATCGTCGTCTATGACAAAAACGAGTTTATCGTTATCGGCCATTGTCTTTCTCTCGTTCTAAATTGGATTGCGCGGGTAACGTTATGGTGAAAACGGATCCACGGCCCGTCTGGCTTTTCGCGCTGATGGATCCGCCGTGAGCGATCAATATGCGTTTGGATATGGCCAGTCCAAGACCTGTTCCCTCATCCCTGGGTTTTGTCGTAAAGAAAGGTTTGAACAGATTTTCCATAACCTCCACGCCCATTCCGCAACCGTTATCCTCGATCTCCGCCGCGATGCGCCCATCCCCTCCCGGTCCCGTCCGCACAATAATTTTGCCGCCCGCGTCCCTGGCGATGGACTGGGCCGCATTGAGCAGGACGTTGACGAAGACCTGCTCAAGCCGCAAAGGATCGCCCTTCACACTCGAAAGATGCGAAAACAAATCCATCGTAAGCTCGATTCCTCTCTGGCGCATCTCATACGAAAGAAAATCCGCGACTCCGCGAATCAACTCATTCACATCCACAAGGCTTCTCGGCTCGTCCTGGCTACGTGCATATCCCTTCAAGTGTGTGATGACGTTCTTGGCCCGTCTCACCTGTCCGGCGATATCCTTAAGGTTCTCCGTTACGATCCCGTCGTTTTCAGGCCCCTTTTGAAGAAGCAGTATCGCGTTCTCCGCGTAGTTGAGTATCGCCGTAAGCGGCTGGTTGATCTCGTGGCTGATTCCGGCGGCCATTTCGCCAAGCGACGCCAGCCTCATCGCATGGGCGATCTCAAGGTCCTGTTGACGCGCTTTTTCCTCGGCGGCCCATCTGAGGGCGATCTCCTCCTTCAAGTTCTCGTTGACCCTTATTATCGTCGCGGTGCGTTTGGCGACCAACCGCTCCACCATCGCCGTGTGCGCCTGAGACCGAAGGATATACCCGGCCAACAGGAGGCTTATCGTAACGCCGCTGAACAACAGGATCGACGGATGCCATCTGGCGTCGAACGCGGATATGTTTTCAGGAGCCGGGTGAGCCACGATGGACCATGCCCGGCCAGCCATGTTGATGTTTCGTGTCACGTTCGGGCCGTTCATGATCGAGGCTAGCTCCTGGCTTCTGCTGGCGTTTGATGGCGGGTTCTCCCTCGACTCGTACAGGAAACGCTCTTCTGCGGGGATTGAAGTGTCCTGCATGTCGTACAGATGCAGGGCGACTCCGCTCATGTCAATTCCCTTGAGGCTCTCCTCGATCATTGTGCCGAGGCTGTAAACAGCGAGCGCGTATCCGAACAGTTGTCCGGGCTCCGGTTTTTCTTTTGCGGCCGCAGACGCAAACAGGGGGACGGCGGCGAAGATAACCTGATAATCCTTTTTCCCTTCAATGGGCGCAGAACGCGCCGAAGCGGAAATTTCCTTTCTGTGAAACGCCGCCTCCAACGTATTGCGAAGGACTGTATGCGACATGGCGTCCAATCCAATCAGGGCCTCGTTCCCCTTGACAGGCTCCACGAGATAAATGGGATATCGGAACGCCGCGCCGCCGCTGGCGGGATTTTTATTTTCCGTTTGTCCGCGAACTGTGAAGTTTATAAAACCATTCTTACGCGCCGTCTCCTCGAATACCGTCGCCTCCCCGGCGGGAACCCTGGGCAGGAACGCAAGGAACAGCAGTGAGCCATGGGGACCCCTCAACCGCTCGGAAACGGCCTGGAACTCTGAGCGCATGGATTTATAGTCGTCGAAGATTCCGGATTTTTTCTGCGCCACTATCCATTCGGATAGCGCAACGAGCGGGTTGAGCCTGGAGTTGATCCCATTCTGGAAAGCCACAGGCAGAGTTCCAACCCGCCTTTCAAACTCCAGGGTGAACCTCTGCTCCTCTACTTCTTTTACCTTGAAGTAGATTGCGTAGGAAAGCAGAGCCCCCACGCCGAAGACGAGCGCGGCGAAGATGTAGTGAGACATCCTAGCGGACGATTCATCCGGTTCGATATTGTCGGTCATAATGTATGGGGCGCTCCGTTCGAACAGAATGGCGGTTCCCTCGTGGGAAAATGATACCAGAAAACCCCCGGGCAGACCGGGAAGCGTGGAGCCGAAATTTCATTGTCCTCATGGGGGGCTCTTTGGATGGGGGAATCCTCTTTGCCATTCTGAAGAAGTCCGTTTTTTGTCACCCTGATGGATTTCATTTTTTGTCATCCTGAGGGAGCCTCCAGCGACCGAAGGATCAAAGTAGAATACAAATTCTTTTTCAATGGATTCTTCACTTTGCTACGCGGAGTTTATCCTGAACCCTGTGAAGTGTTCAGAATGACAACATTGCAAACGTGATGGGTTATGCAAAGTCTCAACGCCGATGGGAGCCATTTTCTTTCCTTTCGTCTCTCGTCATGTTCCTTTATCCAACATGCCATGATGGAGGATAACGCAAAGTTCCCGCGCTGAAAACTGCAGGTGAGGGAAAAGAGGGACTTGAGGGACTTGAGGGACTTGAAAAAGGTGAGGGATTTGAGGGATTTGAAAAATGCAGTGGCAACCCCGCGTCTTCGTCTGCATGATAGAGGGCATACACGCAGATTTGCCCTTGCAATAAGCGGAAGCGGCGCAGGGGTTTCAAACCCGGGGGCGCTCTGATAGAATATATTGGTGAATTATTATGTTTACATGCGTATTTTCCCGGATATTAAGGAGTAACAATGAAACGATCTTTGGCCGCCATCGCCTTTACGCTATCGTTTGCCGCGCCTGTCATGGCCGGTGATTTTGAGGAAGGCCTTGAAGCCTATGACAAAGGAAGCTATGTAAACGCCACAATGAGCTGGATTCCCGCGGCCGTTCACGGCAACGCCATGGCCCAGTTCAACCTTGGCGTCATGTGTCTGGAAGGCAAGGGGACAAACCCTAACCCCATACACGGATTGGCTTGGATATCCCTGGCGGCGGATAACCTGCCCGAAGGCGATAACCGCAAGATGGCTGTGGAGCTTCGCGATAAAGTCTCCGCCAGCTTAAAGCCGGATGAAGTCAAACAGGCCAACGATCTCAAAAAACAATGGGACAAAGACCATAAGGAAGTTCAAAAGCGCGCGGCCGGCGGAAGCGGCGGCATGCAGACCCCAACGGCGGCGGCCCCGCTTCCTGGCCAGCTGACCATGCCCGAGCCAATACCGGGCAAGCCGATATCCGAACAACCTCAGATTGACTTTACCAAGATGGGCGGTAGCGGTTCGCAAAAAGAAAGCCCGAAAGCCGAGAAGAAATAGACAGGCCGTAGCCGTAGCGATATCGGGGATTGCATTGACGCTCGGCGGGGTGTTCTTCACCCCGCCGTTTTCGTTATCAAAGAGCTTTCGTTCAGCCCGGATTCCGAAATTAAAAGCCCAGCGCCAAACGTATATCCTTGTCTTGTAGGGGCTACCCGGTGGGTCGCCCTTCCTGATCCAGGCGACCTACCGGGTAGCCCCTATAACGGAACGTCTATCGAAACCGATGATTTCATTTTCCTGCCACAACGATTGAACCCGGATTCCGAAGTTGAAAACGCTTTGGCTCCTGATTGCTTTGTTTTTCATCGA
>JADGAO010000136.1 GCA_015231995.1 Nitrospinota bacterium
GGTCAAGTTCTCGCCTGTTTTTAGCCCCTGAAAATTCTCTAATGGAAAATCCGGGTTTAAGGCAAACAGCCTCCTGCCAAATTCTTATGTTGATGTGTGTTGCCAGATTTAGGAGTCTGGGTAATATGCTAGAATAAATATCGTCGGTTGAAACCGGTTCTTGATACTGGGGCGGTGAAAACTATTCTTAAGCCAATAGACAGCGACAAGCTTCTGGAAACCTTTCGGGACGCTCTGAAAGATCGCGGCGTCTTTAAGTATGGCCGCCCCCTCCGGGTTGCCCCCACCTATCGCAAGGACTGATTATGCAGATCGCGCAGACATCAATGCCTTCGAAAAGTGGGCCAGCAGATTCCTTTTCCCAGCAATTGGTTGGTTATGTCTGGGCGCTGGTGATTTTCTGGACATTTCTTTCAATGGCCGCTCTCACATGGAGTTACATAAGCGAAAGGCGTTTTATAAGAGAGCTTGTGGAAGACAAGCTTCGTAGCCACATAACTCTGAACTTAGCCTTGCGCAGATGGATAACCACACATGGTGGAGTCTATGTTCCTGTAACCGAAGAAACTCCGCCGAATCCTTATCTTTCCCATATTCAGGACAGAGATATAACCACAAGCTCCGGCAAACATCTCACCCTTATGAACCCTGCTTACGCCATGCGTCAGTTAGGTAAGGTGTTTTCGGACGAGGTTGGCATAGCCGGGCATCTTACAAGCCTCAAGCCACTACGGCCCGAAAACATGCCTGACGAGTGGGAGCGCAAGGCTCTGGAGTCGTTTGAACATGGCGACAAGGAGACCCTGGAATATACGAAGAAAGATGGCGTCGCGTATTTGCGGCTGATGATGCCATTCGTCACGGAAAAAGGGTGCCTGAAATGTCATGCGCATCAAGGCTACAAGGAAGGAGATATTCGTGGTGGGCTAAGTGTGTCCGTCCCTCTGAAAGAATATGAGAGGAAAGAACGTAAACATCTTCCAATAATGATATTTTCGTATACCTCGATTTGGATCGTTGGTTTAGGAATTATCGCTTTTGGCTTCAGGAAATTGCGGCACCAGATAACCAGGCGGGTTGAATCCGAATACGCCATGATGAGGCTTGGCGTGGCCGTCAACAGCGCGGCAGATGGGGTCGTCATTACCGATGCCAATGGCGTCATCGAATATATCAATCCCGCCTACGAAGAGATAACCGGATACCGCGTAGCGGAATTACGAGGTCTTACTTCCCGCGTTTTGAAGAGCGGTCGGCATGACCGCTATTTCTACGAAGGGCTTTGGAAGACCATAAAGGCGGGGCGGGTGTGGCGTGGGCATATCATCAACAGGAAAAAAGACGGTTCTCTTTACGAGGAGAACATGACCATTTCCCCCATCACGGACGCTGGCGGGAATATTGTGAATTTCGTCTGCGTAAAACACGACATCACCAGCGAAATGGCCCTGCAAAAGGCGCGTGACTACTTTACATCCATTTCCTCGCACGAACTGCGCACACCGCTTGTGAAGTTGCAAATAGTGAAAATTATTCTCGATCAGCTTGCTACAGGCGCTACCGTGGATCCAAAGATAGAGACGGCCCGTGACGCGCTACTCGAATCGTTAGCGTCGTTCGACCGGATCGTCAATGCCTCCTCCATTATTTCGGACATCACCCATACCGGAGCCGAAAGGTCGTTTGTCCGGGATATCATCTACAATGATGTCATGGTAGCGGTGGAAAACGCGCGTGGAAATATCGGCAAGGCGAGCCGGAACGTGGAGATTCAAACCGATATGTCAGAGCTTCCACCTCAAACACTGCTACTTGGAAACCATCTCATGATCCGGCAGGCGGTGGACGAGGCGCTTTCCAACGCCATCAAGTTCACCCCAAACGGCAAAACCATTTATGTGCGTGTCAGTCTGCGCGATGGCGTTGTCAATATTGAAGTGGCCGACGAGGGGGAGGGCATCCCACCCAATAAGTTGAAAGATGTGTTTATTCCATACTATTCGCTGGAAAATCCGCAATACCACTCGTCTGGCCAATATGAATATCACGGCGGCGGCATGGGGTTGGGGCTTACGCTGGCAAAACTGATTATGGAATATCATAACGGTTCCCTCACAATCGGACAACGCGCCGAAGGGACTGGAACTTTGGTTACGTTGGCTTTTCCCACCGGCGATCGAAGAGAGCGAGGAAGAGAGTCTGAACCGGGATAAGAAGAGGGTGGATTTTACCATAGGCTGAAAGGCTTTGTTTATCAAAGTGTCTTAAAATTAGGAGTCCGAGGTGAAGAACACCTCGGACAGCGACTAGGGTGTTATGCAAAACTAACCTTGAATTTGGAATCAGTGTTTATTTTTCCGTTACCCATATACCATTACAAATTCTGAAAAAAAGAGCCTTGCCAGAAAAAACGAGAGCTTTTTGGAATCCATCCAGATACGGCGGCATCTAGACTAAACACATCGCGGGAATGGCCCAGTGGCTTTAAGCGTTTTCGCAGGGAAAAGACGCTCAAGCCTGGATTTGTTAATTTACCAGGGATAAGGATTTGAAAAATGTCCGACGCCAAAAAGAAACCGGAATCCATCAAGACACCCCTTTTGGACGAGCTTACGACCGGGCAATGGCCCAGCTTCGTAAGCGATCTTAAAAACCTTTCTCATACCAAGCCCCAGGTAGGCCAGTTACTCGGCCAGCTGGAGCAATCGTATGAAGACAGGTGGAACTATTGGCAGGGCACTGTCCTTAACGTGGACGGTTACGGCGGCGGGGTCATCGCCAGATATTCGGAGTTGAGCGAGAGGTTCCCCGACATCGCCCAGTTCCACACCGTCCGCATCATCCCGCCCCCCGGCTGGGTTTACTCGACCAAATCCCTCCGTCAGCTTTGCGACATCTGGGAAAAGCACGGGGCTGGCATCATGCAACTGCACGGCATGACGGGCGACATCCTGCTCCTTGGCACTGATAACGTAACGACATTCGACGCGGCTGAAGAACTGATGGAAGCCGGATGGGATTTGGGAGGCTCCGGCGGGGCCTTACGGACACCGGCCTGTTGCGTTGGGGACGCTTATTGCGAATCATCCTGCTTCGACACGATGGGAATCACCAAATACCTCACTGACCGCTTCATAAGCCAGCTTCACCGTCCCGAGTTCCCGTACAAGTACAAGTTCAAAGTCTCCGGTTGCGCCAACGACTGCGCCTGTTCCATCCAGCGCTCCGACATGCCGATAATCGGCACATGGAAGGGGCCGATGCAGATAGACCAGAAGGAGGTCGGCAAATTCATCAAGGAACACGGCGCGGATTATGTCGTCAACAACGTCATCACCCGCTGTCCAACCCAGGCCATCACGTTGAAGGGTAGCAAAGAGATCAAGGTTGACAACGATAACTGCGTCCGGTGCATGCACTGCATAAACGTCATGCACAAAGCCCTGCGGCCCGGCAAGCAGAGAGGCGCGACGATATTGGTCGGCGGCAAACGCACGTTGAAAATCGGCGACACGATGAGTTCGATGATCGTCCCGTTCATGCCTTTGGAGACGGAGGAAGATTGGGAGAAACTGGGAGATCTCGTCGAGAAGATATGGGAGTTCTGGGGCGAAAACGGGATGGAGCACGAACGGGTCGGCGAGTTTATCGAACGTGTCGGCCTGGCGACATTCCTGGAAGGGATAGGGTTGAAGCCTCTGCCGGAGATGGTCATCCATCCGCGCACGAATCCATATATCAAGTTCGAGGAGCTTGCGCCGGGCAGGATGGGGGGGGAGCCGCATAAACGGCCTTCCGTGGTTGATAAAGAAATAGAAACCTTCGAGAAAGCCGAGTAGGCGGTGGAGGAGAAAAAGATGAGCGTTCAAGAGGTAAAGAAAAAAGCGCCTAGGGACAACGGCGCGCCGGATCACAAGCTAAACCTTCATCCGCTGATGCTCAAGAACTACGGCAAGTGGAAGTATTACGAGAAGGTCCGCACGGGCGTGTTAAAACGCGTCGCAGAGAGCGGCGATGTCCTATACGTCGTCCGCGCAGGATCGCCGCGCACTATGAGCGTTAACGTTATCCGCAAGATTTGCGACATAGCCGACAAATATTGCCAGGGGTTTCTCCGGTTTACGAGCAGGGCCAACGTGGAGTTCCTTGTCGGGAACGAGAAAGACGTAAAGCCGCTTATCAAAGCGGTTGAGAAAGAGCTTGGTTTCCCGGTGGGCGGCACAGGCGCGTCAATTTCCAACATCCTGCACACGCAGGGTTGGTTGCACTGCAACCTTCCCGGCACAGATGCGGCCGGATCGGTCAAAGCCTTGATGGACGAGCTCTACAAAGACTTCGTCAAGGAAAAACTCCCCAACCGCCTGAAGATATCCACATCATGTTGCTCGATAAACTGCGGGGGGCAGGCGGACATAGCGATAAACGTCCAGCATCATCATCCGCCAAGGGTAGACGACAAAGGCGTGGGCGTGTGCGAACATCCGAAAGTGGTGGCGATATGCCCTGTAGCGGCGATTCGCCCCACGACGGCGGACGGCAGGCCATCGCTGGAAGTGGTTCCGGAAAAATGTATGTATTGCGGCGCGTGCCACGGCCAGTGTCCGAGCATGGAGATACGCGACGCGAAAACCGACACTCTGTCCATCTGGATAGGGGGTAAAGCCGCCAGCACTCGCAAAGGCCCGTCGTTCATGAAACTTGCTGTTTGGGGACTGCCCAACAATGCGCCACGCTGGCCGGAAGTGGGAGAGGCTGTGAAGACGATCGTCGAAGCCTACCGCAAAGGCGGGAAGCCTTACGAGCGGCTGGGTGAATGGGTGGAGCGGATCGGCTGGAAGCGGTTTTTCGAGATTACGGGTTTCCCGTTCACGAAGTACCATATAGACGACTTTAAGAATGCCCGCGCCACGCTGAACACGTCAACCCACGTCAGGTTGTAGGAGGAGTACCGCCATGTTCAGCCCGACCGGGATAGACCTGGTGAAATCAGGCCAGCTACGGCTTAATAAAGCCGTGGCCGAAGAGATCGTCGTCACCTCCGGCTCCAGCTGGAAGTGTCCCACTTATGTCAGGAAGCTTCCGCCGTGCCGGAACGAGTGTCCTTCCAGTGAGGACATCCGTGGTTATCTCACCAAGGTGGCGCAGGCGGACATGTACGGCATGAAAACCGATGAGGCTTTCGACGAGGCGTGGCGCATTCTGACGGACAAGAACCCGTTGCCTGCGGTTCATGGAAGGATTTGCCCCCACCCCTGCGAGAAAGGGTGCAACCGCCAGTATAAAGAGGATGGCGCGGTCTCCATAAATAACTTCGAGCGGTATATCGGCGACCACGGTATCCGCCGGGGTTTGAAGTTCACCAAGCTCACCGACGAAGTGAAAAAGCAGAAAATCGCGATCATCGGATCCGGCCCGTCCGGGCTGTCGTGCGCCTATCAGATGGCGCGTCGCGGTTATCCTGTGACGATTTTCGAAGGGTTTGAAAAACCCGGCGGGATGTTGCGTTACGGTATCCCGTCGTACAGGTTGCCCAAAGACGTGCTGGACGCGGAAATCCAGAACATACTAGACCTTGGCGTCACGCTTCACTGCAACGTGAAAGTGGGTGAAGACATCCCTTTTGAAAAAATACGCAAGGAATACGACGCCGTATATCTTGCCATCGGCGCCCACAAAGGAGCCGGGCTGGGTGTAGCGAACGAGGATAAGGCGGCCAACGTTTTTTCGGCGGCAAGCTATCTTAACCGTGTCAACTCCGGCGCGAAGGTTGATGTGGGGAACAAGGTTCTTGTGGTTGGCGGCGGCGATTCCGCAATTGACGCGGCTCGCGCCTCCCTTCGCCAGGCCCGCGCCGCAATTCAGGAGAACGCGCAGGATGTTGACTCCGAATCCATGCAGGGGGCGCTGGACTCCGCCCGCGTAAGCAAGCGGATGGGGTCTGACGACAGCGAGTCAATGATACTTTACCGCAGGACCCGGGAGGAGATGCCCGCCATCGAAGAGGAGATCGTCCAGGCCGAGAAAGAGGGCGTGAGGATAGAGTATCTGGTGGCTCCCGTGGAAATAGTCATCGAAGAGGGCAGGGCGGTCGCTCTAAAATGTATTCGCATGGAATTGGGCGCTCCGGATAAATCCGGTAGAAGAAGCCCGGTTCCTCTCAAAGGCTCGGAGTTCACCGTTCCATGCTCCTCCGTTATAGTCGCCATCGGCCAGAAACCGGATTTGAAAGGCGAGATGAAAGAACTCGCCGACGAATGGGGTTGGATAAAGATCAAGGCCGACATGCAGACAAAGGCCGCTGGAGTTTACGCCGGCGGCGACGCGCAGGGGCTTGGAATCTCCACCCGTTCCGTCGGTGACGGGCGCAAAGCCGCCCGCGCGATGGACTCGTTTCTTCGCGGCAAACCGTATCTGCCTCCGGTGAAAGGGAAGCCGATCAAGCACACGGATATGAGGCTGGACTACTATCCGCCTGCGCCGCGTAACGAGGAGGAGAGTCTTGAAGTCGAGGATCGCGGTCACACGTTCGTGGAAATCAATAAAGCCATCACGACAGAGCAGGCTGTGGCGGAAGCCAAACGTTGTATGAGTTGCGGTTTGTGTTTCGCGTGCGACCAGTGCAGGATATTCTGTCCGCGGGAGGCGATTCATAAGGATAAAAAGGCCCCGCAGGGGCTTGTGATGTTCACCGATTACACTAAGTGCAACGGGTGCCACGTCTGTTACGAAGCTTGTCCGTGCAACTATATCGAGATGGGAATGGGGTTATGACGTTGCAGGGAACGGACGCCGTTATCATTGTTTTGTCATCCTGAGGGAGCTTTTGCGACTGTTGTCATCCTGAGGGAATCCTCGACCGAAGGATCTGTACTGTCATCCTGAAGGAGCTTGCGACTGAAGGATCAAAGTATAATAGAGTATTCTTTAGATAGATTCTTCGCTGGCGTTCAGCATGACAACGCTGGCGCTCAGAATGACAATATTGCGAATGCGATGATTACGCAACGCTCCCCGTGTTAGGGGTGGCGAAAAAATGGCGCGATATGCCGCGTCTGCGATGAGAAAGAGATAATTCGGGGGATTACGGATGTCCGCTCTTTCGGTAATATTTATTTTGCTCTTCTACGCGGCCTCCGCCGTGTTCCTGGGCGGGTTTATTCTGAAGGTTTACGGCTACGCCTCCACCCCGGCTCCGTTGAAAATCCCCACGACCCCAGCGCCCATCACAAAAAGCGGCGTGGCCTTGCGTCTTGCAGGCGAGGTTTTGCTCTTCACCAGCCTTTTTAAGGGCAACAAGTGGACATGGCTGGGGGGGTACGCATTTCACGCGGCTTTTGCTGTGGTCATATTCCGTCACCTGCGCTATTTCATTCAGCCCGTGCCGGATTTGATGGCCTATCTAAACCCTACTGGAATATGGGCCGGCGTCGTGCTGTTAGGCGCGGCGGGATACCTGTTCGCCCGCCGGATATATGTTGACCGGGTTTACTACATCTCGTCCGGGGCTGATTATTTCATACTCATACTAATCGGCCTTATCGCCGGAACCGGGCTTTTGATGAAGTTCGTCACCCGCACGGACGTGATGGGGGTGAAGGAGTTCACGCTAGGACTTGTCACATTCTCTCCAGCCAACATGCCCGCCGATTTCATGTTCATCATCCATTTCACGCTTGTGCTGGCGTTGATGGTCTATTTCCCTTTTTCCAAGTTGATGCATCTCGGCGGGATATTCTTCTCCCCGACGAGGAATCAGGTGGACGACAGCAGGGATCACCGCCACGTCAACCCCTGGGCGCCCACATAGGAGATTGACCGTGGCGAAGACGGAAGCTATCCAACTTACCGGCGAGATAACAACACCCGCCATTAAACCCGGCGCGTCAGGTAACATGCGTCCGCATCCCGCGTCGGAGGCGCACAACAAGGCTCTCGGTTTTCCAGGTACGAGGCTTCCCGACTGGAAAGAAAAAGCCATCGCCAAAATGGGCGAACTGCTCGACAAGAGCAAATCGCTCCGCGTATTCATGGATATCTGCGTCAAATGCGGCTCCTGCACGGACAAATGCCACTACTTCCTCGGCACCGCCGACCCGAACAATATGCCCGTCGCCCGGCAGGAGCTTATGCGGAAGGTCTACCGTAAATATTTCACAACCGGCGGCAAGCTTTTCCCGGAGTTGAACCGCGCCGAAGACCTGACCGAAGAGGTTATGGAAGACTGGTATAAATATTTTCACCAGTGTTCGCAGTGCAGGCGCTGTTCCGTCTTCTGCCCATACGGGATAGACACCGCAGAGATTTCGATGGCCGCGCGTGAAATCATGGACAGCGTCGGGATCGGCCAGAAATACTGCAACGAGATACTCGGCAAGGTTCTGACGGCCGGCAACAACCTCGGCATCAACCCACATGCGCTCGCCAATACGCTGGAGTTCGTGACGGACGACGTGAAAGAAGTCAACGGCGTGGATGTCGCCTATCCGCTCGACCAAAAAGATTCGGACGTTTTGCTCATCGCGCCGTCGGCGGATTTTTTCAGTTCTCCGCATATCGAGGGGTTCACCGGATACGGCAAAGTGTTCCACGAGGCCGGGGTTTCGTGGACGGTAAGCTCCTACGCTTCCGAGTTCGCCAACTTCGGCATGTTCATCGGCAATTACGAAACGATGCGGAAAGTCGCCAACCGCATCGTCGAGGCCGCGCGTGACCTGCGGGTCAAACGCATCGTCGTCGGTGAATGCGGCCATGCGTGGCGCGTGGCGTACAGTTTCTGGAATACGCTCATCGGACCGTTCGACTTTCTCGATCCCAAATACAAAAACCCGACTCACATCTGCGAATTTACGCTCGACCTCATTAAGCGTGGTGGTGTGAAGATAGACAAGACCGCAAACGACGCGATGACCGTGACGTTC
>JADGAO010000137.1 GCA_015231995.1 Nitrospinota bacterium
TTGGAGCATTTGAGGGACTTGAGCGACTTGAAAGACTTGAAAAGGATGAGGGACTTGATCCTTCAATCGAAGATCCTTTCAGGATGACAACGATTTGTCATTCTGACGGCAATGTCATTCTGAACGAAGTGAAGAATCTACCAAATAGAATATTCTGTTTTACTTTGATCCTTCGCTCGAGCGCTTGTCCTGATGAGCGTGAGCGAAGAAGGAACTCCCTCAGGATGACAAGTATGTGTCATTCTGAACGGAGCGTAGCGAAGGCTCCGCGCCGAACATTGGGCGACAGTCCGAGGCGACCCCGGCGAAGCGGAGAGATGGAGTGATAACCGATGAAAGATCGGAGTATCAACAACGCCCTTGCCGCTATAACCGGCTTGTGGGATAATTTCCCCAGCAAATTGCGGCTGATTTGGATGAAAGTGGACGGATGCCTGTTCGCCCACTTTTTTTATTTTAAGGAAGACCTGCGTTGACTGACATCGAACTGGACAAGATCAAGGCGTTGATCGAGCCCGCCGTGACAGGGGAAGCCTGCGCGTTGTGGGACGTCGAACTTGCCGGGGGGCATGGAAGCCGGACTTTGCGCGTTTACATAGACAAAGAGGGCGGGGTGACAGTGGAAGACTGCGCCAAAGTGTCGCGCCAGGCCAGTTTGATACTTGACGCCGAGGACATCATCCAGGACCGGTATGTGCTGGAGGTCTCATCGCCGGGCCTGACACGCGCCCTTAAAAAACCTTACGATTTCCAGCGCGCATTGGGCAAACTGGCCTTGTTGAGGCTTCGCAGGCCCATTGGCGGCTCTAGCAAGATAGTGGTGACTATAGAGGAGGCAGGGGCCGAATCGCTGACAGTCACCTTCAAAAAAACCGGCCTGCGCGAGACGATACCCTATGCGGATATCGCCCGGGCCAACCTTGAAATCGAATTCTGAGGGAGGATTCTGTTGTGACTTCCGAACTCATTAACGCGCTGAAAATGGTCGCGGACGAAAAGTCCATGGACATAAACGTCCTCATCTCCACGATAGAAGAGGCCGTGCTGGCCGTGGCCTCCAAACGGTTCAACCGCGACAACCTGCAGGTCGTATTCAACACCGCCAAGGGCGAGTTCGAGTTGTACGAGGAACTGGAGGTTGTGGACGACGTCGAATATCCGCTCGACCAGATCGCTCTGGATAAAGCTATTTCGCTGGATACTTCCGCAGTCATAGGCTCCACGGTCAAGAGCAGGGTCATCATGGAAGACCTCGGCAGGATTGCGGCGCAGTCCGTGCGCCAGATGATCCACAAAAAAGGGCGCGAGGCGGAGGTTCACAAACGTTTCCTCAACTACAAAGCCCGCATCGGCGAGATGATAACGGTGAAAATCGCCAAACGAAACGACGCTGGCGTTGTGTTCGAGCTTGGCGAGATAGAGGCCATAATGCCCCCATCCGAGCAACTTGCCACGGACAAATACGAACGCGGGAGAAACATGCGGGTGGTCATCGCCGAAGTTTCGGAAGGGCGCAGGGAACCGAGGGTGACACTTTCTCGCGCCAATCCCGCGCTTCTCCAGAAGCTGTTGGAGATGGAGTCGCCGGAGCTTGCGGACGGCTCCGTGGAGATTATCTCGATGGCCCGCGACCAGTCCGGCAGGTCAAAAGTCGCGGTGCGATCGAGAAAAAAAGACATTGACCCGGTCGGCTCCCTTATAGGCGCGCAGGGGGTGCGCATAAAACCTGTGATGAAAGAGCTGTCGGGCGAAAAGATAGACATTTTCACATGGTCGGACGACCCGAAAAAGCTTATCGCCTCCGCGCTCACGCCCGCAAAGGGTTTGACCGTCATCGTTTCGGAAAAACGCAAGTTCGCCGAGGTTATCGCCCCCGAAGACCAGCTTTCGCTGGCAATCGGCAAAAGGGGTTGCAACGTGAAACTGGCCGTCCAGATAACCCACTGGGATCTGGACGTTATGAGCCGTAAGGAATACGAGGACAAGCTTGCGCGTATGTCGGGACAGGAGCGTCGCGAAAGGGATGGGGCTGGCGGCGAGCCGTTATCGGGTGAAGTTCGGGAGAATAGAAGCGCGGGCTAGCGAATTAGCGTTGCGTCAACATTCGCGCCATTGGCTCTAAATTATATGCGCTGACGATAATTGAGCTTGAGGGAGCCGCCTTGATCTCCATTCTCATTCACCCAAAAATGAGCCGCTCCGATATCCTCCAGCCAGTTGACGCCGCCAAAACCTTTCAGCATGGCGATTGTGCAGAGGCTACCGGCCACCACGCATTTTTCGGCTATCACGCTTACGCAAGCCAACCCGCGCACAGGCCAGCCGGTCAGGGGGTTGATGATGTGGCTGTAACGAACGCCGTTTACCATCACACACCGCTCGTAATCGCCGCTACTTGCCAAGGCTCCGCGATGTATCTCCACTGTTCCAACAGAAGAATCGGTTTGCCGGGGATGCCGTATTTCGATAACCCATGGGGCATGGTCTGGATGGGGGCCAATAACGTTGATATCGCCCCCCAAATCAACCAACCCATGAGCGATTCCACGAGACACTAAAATCTCGGAAACCCTGTCCGCCGCGTATTCTTTGCCGATTCCGCCAAAATCCAGTTCCATGCCCGGAACCGTAAATTCAAGGTTCGGCGCATTCCATGATATTTTGTCCAATCCTATTCTGGGCAGAAGGCTTTTGATCTGTTCCTGTTCTGGGACGATGCCGGATGAGAAATCCCAAACATTACGCAGAACGCCGGATGTGATATCGAAGAGCCGCTCACTGCTTTCGTAACAGGCGTAGGCGTAGTCCAACAATCCGGCAGTTTCATCGTCAACGCAGACACTTCCGCCAGATTGGGCCGCTTGATTGATCTGGGATAGAAGGCTGTGGGGATTGTATCGGGAATAGCGATCCTCGATCCGGTACACCTCGTCAATGGCGTGATCGGCGATTTCCTGAGCGACGGAGGGGTTTGAGGCGTAGAAATGAAGATTGCACTCCGTTCCCATCGCTGAAAACGGAAAACTGTACAGGTCAAACATACGCCGTCAAAAGGGAACTTATGACTAACCTTTTACCACAAATATGTGGAGGCAGTCATCGTTGTTCCGTTCCCTTTTGACGGGGAGCAAGGCGCGAATCGCTTCATCAGGCCTTGATGTTTATCTTCATCCCTTTTCCCGCCACGGCGGATTTAAGGGCGCTGACGCTGGAAGCCATCCCACCCCCGTGCGCCGCTCCACTGCTGGCGGGTCTTGCTTGAGGGGCGGGACGCCGCATACTGGCGCCTGAAGAAATTTTCGGTCCGGCTCCTGATACTCCGCTCAATTACAACTCCTTGTTTTATTTGCAATACCCAGGTATCGCAAGCCATTAAAACCAGCTTTCTTTCACACCTTTGTAGGTTATCGGCAGGAGAGTAGCGGAGCAATAGGAGAAATTCAAGAAAATCCGATTCAAACCAAATCTCTGGCCAGATATAAATGAGGAAGGAAACATGCGTGTTTTTAGGGATAACGCGCGTTTTATGAAGCCGTCAACGCCTGTTCGTGAAATCCACTACGCTAAACCCAGCGTCTTTTAGAATCCGTGCAACAAGCCCCCTGCCAATGTAGCAACCAGCATGAATTGGCACGGTAACTCAGATACGACGTTCCTCACTCCAGAGAGTAAGATGGCTTCCGGTTTGTCGGTCTTCAATAAACCCCTTCGATTTTAGAAACCGGACAAGCTCCCGCGCCGTTACTTGAGGAAAACGTGTCATTCAGGAATGCCCACCGTCAACTCTTCCACGTGGACAAGCCGTTCATTTTGAGGTATAGGCTGGCCATGAGTAAGTAGCGAGGCTAAATGCTGTTCAACAGCCTGCCGGATATTGCGTTTGGCTTCCTCGATCGTTTTCCCGTTGCTGAAACAGCCGGGTAGCGTTGGACTGTATGCGGAGTACCCTTCATCCTCCGCTTCTTTTTCTATCACAATCTCAAAAGCATAGTATTTCATGGTTTCCCCTTCAATAGACGGCGACGTCCCTTAACCGCTGACTATCAGCCCCTCTCATCTTACCACCAGCACCGGGCATTGGGCGTGGCCGATTATCTTCTCCGTCACGCTTCCCATGATGAGCCGCATCAGCCCCGTCCTGCCGTGGGAGCCGACAACTATCGCATTCGCGCCGCGCTCCTTGGCGAAATTTGTCACAACCTCGAACGCCCTGCCCTTGACAACAAACGTCTCAGATGGCACACCGGCCAGTCCGGCGAAGTCTTTGGCGGCGTTTACAAACCCTTCGGCGGCGGTAGTCAAAGCTTGCTCGTTACGCGGGTTTGAAGGCTCCACCGTAGAGATGATCATCAGCGTTCCGCCGTATGAGGCGGCTATGTCCACGGCCCGGCGGGTGGCGTTGTTCGAGCATTTGGAGCCGTCCACGGCAAGCAGGATTTTATCGAACCCGACCTTCGAGTCGCGTGGAACCGCCAAAACATCCACTGTGGAATACCCTATAACCCTGGACGTAACGCTCCCCATAAACGCTCGTTCGAGACGTGTATGCCCCCGTCTTCCCATCACGATAAGGTCGCAATCGTTCTCATGGGCGTAGTCCACCACCTTTTGATACGGATCGCCCTCTAGGCAGACGGTGGAAATATCAAGCCCGGAGTCTTTGGCGGTTTTCCCGGCGTAAGCCAACGCCGCCTTGCACGGCTGGCAAACGGCGTCCCAAACCTTATCGAGATCAAGCACTCCGAATTCACCCTCGAAAGCCGGGGCCGCCGTGAGCGCGGTAAGCTTTATCTGTTCCGTCTGCGTATCGGACAGGACAAACTTGAGCGTCTCGTTTACGGCGTTATGGCTCGAATCCGATTCGTCAATGGCTATCAGTATGTTCTTATATCTTCCCATATCCTGCCTCACTATTTGCTTGCGGCCATAATCAATGCCCGCCTACGCGCAACCAGCCCGACGCCGCAAGAAACAGAACAACCACTTCTAAAAGGGCTATAACCAAGTATATCGTATCCTTTTTCCTGGCGAGAATAGGGATTATCCTTAAATAGCAGACAAGGGTGACGGACGAAAGCCACGCCACCGCGAAAAAGTTAAGCGCGTCTCCCCTGTTGAGCCTCCATACCCAGCCCCAGCCCGAAGGCGAGCCGGTTTTTTCGATAAACTCGTGAACCGGCAGTGTCCAGCGCACGGAGAGTTCTGTAAACGGGATTATCGGAGCGAGAGCGCCCGAGATGTATATCAAAAAGGAAATCACAAGCGTGGCAAGCCCGGTCTTAACGCCTATGTTGAGCGTATTGGCATACGCTATACGCTCCTCGGCTCCGGGCTGTTTGGCGGCCTCACGTCCGTTTTGTTTAATCATATCCCAAGCCCCTTGAGCATGGCTCTCATACCAGCCAGAAAAAGCATTATCATGACGATTTTCCTTATGGCCGCTGGCTTCGCCCGCGTCAACATCCTCACGCCCGTCATCGACCCGAGCATGATGCCGATAAGCGATGGCGCGACGAGCATGGGCAGAATGGCCCCCTGGTTTATGTATACCCAGGCGGCGGTGGTGTCCGTAATGGAAAGCAGGAACATGCTTGTGGCCACTGAAAGCTTTAGTGGAGCCCCCATAAGCAGGTTAAGGGTTGGCACGTTTGCCCACCCGGCGCCAAGCCCGAACATGCCGGCCATGAAACCTATAAGCACAAACAGCCCCATCCCCTTGGCGGTCCGGTGGATTTTCCATTCCACGTTCCTGCCCAGCGTCTCCTCGAAATAAACACCGTGAATCCCCAACGCGGTGGACAAGGCATCGGGTTCCCTGACCTGCGGGTAATCCGATTTACGGGCGAGGAACATAATGGCGACGATGGCGAGTATCGTCATACCCATAGCTGTCTGGACTATCTGCGCCGGGAGAGCCAGACCGATCATCGCGCCAGCTATGGCGGATGTCGAGGCGATCAAACCCAGCGGCAAAGCGAGCCGAAAATCCGCAAGGCCTTTTCGCATAAGGCCCGGACTGGCCGCAAGCGACGCGGAAAGAGCCACCAGCAAACCCGCCCCCCTAACAAAATCGAGGTGAAACGGAAAGAATCCGCTTACTATCGGGACGAAAAGAACCGCGCCGCCCACGCCGCCAAGCACGGCGATTATCCCGATAAGGTACGTGACTACGAAAAGGATAAGAGGCCATATCCACCAAGGGGTCCCTTCGCCATCCTGCATAGAAGCGATGTCGGCGGCGAAAGCTGGCGTCTGGGCAAGAATCGTAAACAGGCTTGCGAGGATTAGAATAAGCAATGTCACCCTGGGCCTTTCGGAGGGTGACAATAGAAAAGCAATTATGGGCCGTTTCATATTTCCAGAAGATTGAATGTATCTACTTTGCATTAACCGATTAGTTAAGATGCCGTTAGCGGAGAAAAGATCCCTAAATAACCGCAGACAGGAATAGGGCCTGTATCCGCCCCGTTAGAGTTGTGTCAGGTTGTTTTGGAGGAGTCGGCGGTTTTGGGATCAGACGGCGGCAGATTTTCCCTGTTCAATTCAGTCATTATCGAATCCTCGATGTTTTTGCCGACAGCGCGGACCGGGTCGCGGACAATGCGCGTCTCCTTCTCGAACTCCGCCGTGACGTTGTCGAAGTTCTGGCGCACGTCGCGCATGGAGCGGGTGAATTCGTTGTAAGCTCTTCCCAGGGCTTTGGCGATTTCAGGAAGCTTCTCCGGGCCAAGAACGATGAGCGCCACCACGAAAATGAGCGCCATCTCTGGGATGCCGATATTGAACATGCGTGGAACCAACCTCGTTTTAGGGCATTATCGCAAAGGCAGGAGCCGCTGGCAACAAGGCAATTGGAAGCGACGCGACGCGCGCGCGCCGTTCACCCCGCGCCGGATTTTTAAACGCCCTGGAGTCGTGAAAGAAATGATGCGGTTCGCATTTGCGCCCCGCCAAATTGAAGGCCGAATCAGCCATGTAACCGCCGGCGCCGGAAGGATTTCGTGAACGCCAAACCAAACCAAAAAAAGTTTGCCCTGGGTCTCAATTTTCCGGGGGAAGCTCATACAACTAATCGTCTCCCACGCTCCCCCTGTCACTAGCCTCTACATCATCTTCCAATAGATTTTGCGGAAGCAGTGTGGCGGCCTCGCCGATTGGAAGCTCTTGGATATCCCTGAGTTTTCTCCCGACTGCCTTAGAGCGCACTTTCGCCTTTTCGATAGTGTCCGACGCCTGGTTTATCTTTTTTTGAACCGCATCCAAAACATCGCCATACTTTGTCCACTCAGTCTTTACTGCCGCGAGAAGATTCCACACCTCGCTGGAACGCTCCTGAATAGCCAGCGTGCGAAAGCCCATTTGCAAGCTGTTCAAAATCGCCCATAGCGTGGTTGGGCCAGCAATAATCACCCGGCGTTCTCGCTGGATGACCTCGCTTAACCCAATCCTTCGAATAACCTCCGCAAACAATCCTTCAATGGGCAAGAACAAGATGGCAAAGTCCGTGGTCTTTGGTGGATTCAAATACTTTTCACTTATATCTTGCGCACAGCTTTTGACACGGCTCTCTAGTTGCTTTCCCGCCATCTCCACCCCGGCGATATCAGCCCGCTCCTGAGCCTCGATCAGACGCTGGTAATCTTCGACAGGGAACTTTGCATCGATTGGAAGCCAGACGATCTGATCTCCGTTAGCGCCCTGCCCCGGCAACTTGATTGAAAACTCGACGCGCTCTCCACCATCCTTCGTAGCCACGTTGGCGGCAAACTGATCGGGACTAAGCGCCTGTTCCAGCAATGCGCCGAGCTGAACCTCCCCCCAAGTCCCGCGCGTCTTGACGTTCGAGAGGACTTTTTTAAGATCGCCGACGCCAGTCGCTAAAGTCTGCATTTCGCCAAGCCCTTTATGCACCTGCTCAAGCCGATCGCTAACCTGCTTGAAGGACTCGCCCAAACGCTTGTCAAGCGTTCCCTGGAGTTTTTCGTCAACGGTATGCCGCATTTGCTCAAGTTGTTTGGCGTTGTCAATCTGCATGCTCTGGAGTTTGCCTTCTACAGTTACTCTGATCGTCTCCAGTTTCTTCTCATTGGAATCAGCAAGCTTTCCAATCGCAGATGACATGGCTTCAAGCTGGGCTTTTTGGACATTGGCCAGTTCGCCCATTGTCCTGGTGGTGGTTTCTGCCATCCCCCTGAGCGCCGCGATGACCTCTTCCCTTAACTGTTTGGCTCCAGTGGCGGATTCGAGACGGACGCCGTCCAGCCGTTCACCGCTGGCCTTTGCAAAAGACCCTAGTTGATCGGAAAACGTATCCAGCTGAACCTTCTGCAAGTTGGCGACATCCATTATTCTACGCGTCACGGAATCGCTAAGGGCTTTGAAAGATTCGGCGAGTTCCTGTCGTTGCTCCCTTAAGGATTTAGCTTGTTCATCCCTGCTTCTGGTTCCCTCCTCCCTGATCGAACGCTCGGCGCGTTCTTGCGCCCTATCGAAAGCGTCAAGACGTGAAACGAGCTCTGAAGCGCCGGATTGGGGAGCTTTCCTTAAAAGTATGATAATGAGACCCACCGCGATCACTAGCAGAACTAGAACCATTATCAGCAGGATGTCAGTCACGGGCGATCTCCTTGGAATTGTTCCTTGCTTGCATAGTCAGAGCGCGCGCCACTGGGAAATGTTAAGACAATACTATAACAAAGAAAAAGAGTCAGCAATTGCTCCATCAGGGGCACAACAAGGGGCTGTCTGCCAAATGCTCGGCGTGGGTGTTCTTCACCCCGCCGTCCTTAAGGAAGAATACACTCACATTAAAAGACAGGAGTCCGAGGTGAAGAACACCCCTTTGTGTCCCCCTTAGTAAGGGGGACCGCCACAACGTGGCGAGGGGGTTTAATTAAACC
>JADGAO010000138.1:0-2716 GCA_015231995.1 Nitrospinota bacterium
GGCATCGATTCATTTTCGCCTATCCCTTCGGTTACATTTAATATGAGGCAATGCGTAATCGCCGCCACAACGCCCCGCAAACCCTCCGTTCTGCTAAAATCAAACGATGAACGAAATACAACGACCGGAAACCCGCCTGTGAGCGGCGTGATAATCAGGGTGGAAAACCTCACCCGCCAGTTCGGCATGACCGAAGGGAGGAGCGGGTTCGCAGGCTCCGTCCTCAACCTGTTTTCCCGCAGGCATTACGTAAAAAAAGCGATAGACAACATCTCCTTCAACATAGGCGAAGGAGAGTTCGTAGGCTACGTCGGCGAAAACGGCGCGGGCAAGTCCACCACCATAAAGATACTCACCGGCATCCTCACCCCCACCTCCGGCAGGGCGGAGGTCGCCGGTATCGTCCCATACGAGAACAGGGCGAACAACGCCAAAAACATAGGCGTGGTCTTTGGCCAGCGCACACAGCTCTGGTGGGATTTACCTGCGCGGGAGTCGTTCGATCTTTTACGATCCATCTACAAAGTTGACGACGCAGTCTTCCGCAAAAACTTCGACGAGCTTTCGGAAACGCTGGAGCTTGGCCCTCTGCTAAGCGTCCCGGTGCGAAAACTCTCGCTGGGGCAGAGGATGCGGTGCGACATAGCCGCGGCCCTGTTGCACGGCCCACGAGCGTTGTTTCTCGACGAGCCGACCATAGGGTTGGACGTTATCGCAAAAGATCAGGTTCGCAAATTTCTGCGAAGGGCCAACAGGGAGAACGGCGCGACGATAATCCTGACCACTCACGACATGGACGACATCGAGGCCCTTTGCGAGCGGATCATAATCCTCGACGAAGGGAAGATCGCATATGACGGAGCCACGGAAAAACTCAAGGACGATTACGCTCGCGAAAAACTTCTCGAAGTCGAGCTGAACGACACCTCCCAGCCGCTTCCCGACATGCCGAAGGTGGAGGTGACACGGCGCGAGGCCAACAGGGTGTGGCTCAAGTTTTCGCAGGACGACGTCACCGCGCAGGATGTTATCTCCCGCATACTCGGCGCGTGCGTAGTCAACGATATTTCCATACACGAGCCGAAGGTCGGCGACATCGTCCGCAACATCTACTCCCACGGTTTGCGGAAACATGGGGTGGACGCATGAGCGCGTCCGCCGGGCATCCTTTCGCAGGAGCCGCCAAACCCGTTTACCTCAACTTCGCGCTCAAGACGTTCCAGAGCCAGGCCGCCTACAAATTCGAATATTTTGTGGGCGTATTCAACGGTCTTCTATACGTCTTCATTTTCACGTCGCTATGGACGGCCATCTACTCCGGCATGTCGAGCGGAGCCGACACGCCTTTCACAAAGACGGGGATTATCACATACGCCGTTTTCGCCATGGTATGCAGGATATCCATGACGATGGAGGACACGGAGATATCGTCCCGCATCCGGTCGGGCGATATCGCGATGGACATGACCAAGCCGGTCAACTTTTTTCTCATGAACCTGTCGCAGACCTCCGGGGTGACGATGTTCCACTGGTTCACGCGGGTGATACCCATACTGCTGGTCTGCTTTTTCGCGTTCGATCTGAAAATCCCCGCAGAGCCTGCGCGTCTGGCCGCCTCCGCTTTCGCATGGATCATGGGGTACATGATTTTTTTCATGGTCAATTTCCTTTTCGCCCTGCTCTCCTTCTGGTTCGTGGAGACGTTCAGTTTCCAGCTTATGAAATACGCTTTCTTCAACCTTTTCTCGGGCGGGATCATCCCCATAGATTTTTTCCCGGGATGGATGCGGCCCATCATGGACATACTGCCGTTCCAATATATCCTTTACACTCCGACGGCGGTTTTCACGGGTCATCTTGCGTGGCCGGAGACTGTGCGGCTCATGTCGCTACAGGCTCTGTGGATCGTGGTACTCGGCGTCGCCTGCAACGTCATGTGGAGGTCCGCCCGGCGCAAACTTGTGGTGCAGGGGGGGTGAGGCGTTGAACGCGGGGATTTACTGGACGCTACTGCTGGCCTCGGTCCGGGCGAAGATGGAGTATCGCGCCACGTTCATTTTTTTCCTGTTCGCGCTTGTTTTCTTCTACTCGGCGCAGATAGGGGCGGTGCTTGTGGTCATGTCCAAATTCAAAAGCCTCAACGGCTGGAGCATCGGCGAGATGGCGTTCCTGTACGGACTGCTAGCATTTTCGCAAGGGTTGACGATGCTTTTTTTCTCGTCGCTCAACGGGTTCGAGGGGTTCATCATGCAGGGGACTTTCGACCGGTTCCTGACCAGGCCGTTAAATCCGCTCATGCAGACGCTGGTCGCCGGGTTCGAGGTCAGCTCGGTGGCGCATTTTTTCATAGGCACGGCGGGGCTTTGGTTCGGCTCCCGCTACGCCGGGGTGGATTGGACGTTGACGAAGCTTTTCTTCCTTGCGTTGGTCATAATCGGCGCGGCCCTCATACAGGGCGGAATCAGGATAGCAGTCTCCGCAGTGGCGTTCTGGACGACCAGGAACCGCTCGCTTGTGCACACCATCGTTTACAGCTCCAAAGAGTTCGTGATGTATCCGATAACCATTTACAGCCTCTGGATACAGGTTTTTCTGACGGTCGTGTTCCCGATAGCGTTCATCAACTTCTATCCGAGCCATTATTTTCTCGCCCGCGATTCCTCGGTCATTCTCCTTGCTCCCGCTTTGCAGTACCTGACGCCGCTTGTTGGAGCGG
>JADGAO010000138.1:2815-8886 GCA_015231995.1 Nitrospinota bacterium
TTCGGTCATTCTCCTTGCTCCCGCTTTGCAGTACCTGACGCCGCTTGTCGGAGCGGTGACGTTCGGGCTGGCCTATGCGTTATGGGTCGTGGGGATAAACCGTTACCAGAGCGCGGGGAGTTGATAGTAGGGCGGATTGTTCGGCGACCGCGCTCATCTTTTTCCCTTCCCTTAGCAAGAAAGCTTTGCATAATCCATCACGTTCGCAATATTGTCATTCTGAGCGAAGCGTAGCGAAGTGAAGAATCCATCTAAGAGAACAATTTGTTTTACTTCGATCCTTCGGTCGCAAAAGCTCCCTCAGGATGACAAAATATGGAAAACGCTTGATTATGCAAAAGTCCCCTCATTAAGTGGGAGAAAGTTCTGAACGTTTTTCTCAAAACATCCGCCTAACAAAAAACCTGCCTTCCCTCTCCAAAAAATTGTTTATAATGACGGGATGTTTGACGCACATCAGATAATCCTTCACGGGCTGACCTACGACGAGTTCGACCTTGCGCTGGAAATAATCGGGCGCCAGCCGAACATGGTCGAGCTTGGCATATTCTCCGTTATGTGGAGCGAGCATTGCTCGTACAAAAGCTCCCGGACGCATCTTAAAAATTTCCCCACCACTGGCCCGCAGGTCATCCACGGGCCGGGTGAAAACGCGGGAGTAGTGGACATCGGCGATGGCCTTGCCGTTGTGTTCAAGATGGAATCGCACAACCACCCGTCGTACATCGAGCCATACCAGGGCGCGGCCACCGGCGTGGGCGGCATCCTGCGCGACGTGTTCACGATGGGGGCGAGGCCTTATGCCCTGCTCGACTCGCTCCGGTTCGGCGATCCGTCGCATCCGAAAACAAAATACCTGCTCGACGGGGTCGTTGCGGGCATAGCCGGATACGGCAACTGCATGGGCGTTCCCACGATCGGCGGGGAGCTTTCTTTCCACCCCAGCTACAATGGCAACTGTCTTGTAAACGCCTTCAACCTGGGGATAGTAAACAAAGACCGGATATTCCTCGGCACGGCCTCCGGCGTTGGCAACCCGGTCATGTACGTCGGCTCCAAAACCGGGCGCGATGGTATCCACGGCGCCACGATGGCCAGCGCGGAGTTCGGCGATGGGGGAGAGGAACGACGGCCCACCGTGCAGGTTGGCGATCCGTTCACCGAAAAACAGCTATTGGAAGCCCTGCTGGAGCTGTTCAAGACGGATTACGTCGTGGGCATACAGGATATGGGCGCGGCCGGGCTTACCTCGTCGTCGTTCGAGATGGCGGGCAGGGCAGGCACTGGCGTGGAGCTTGATATAGAAAAAGTCCCCCGCAGGGAGGAGGGCATGAACCCTTACGAGGTGATGCTCTCCGAATCGCAGGAGCGGATGTTGCTCGTCTGCCACAAAGGCGTGGAAGACAAAATAAAAGCCATCTTCGAAAAATGGGGGTTGAGCGCCGAGGTCGTCGGGCGCGTCACCGGCGACGGGATGGTGCGGATAATGGAGAAGGGCCAGATGGCCGCGGAGTTGCCCGCCGCGCCGTTGTCCCAGAAGGCCCCGATGTACAGCAGGCCCGCGTCGCCGCCGGATGACCTGGCTGTGCGACACAAACTCGACCACGACAGCCTGCCGCAACCCAAAGATTATACCGAGACGTTGAGCAGGCTTCTGGCTTCGCCCAACCTCTGTTCGCGGGAATGGGTGTACAACCAGTACGATCACATGGTGCGGACAAACACGATTGAAAAACCCGGTTCCGACGCCGCAGTTATCCGCGTCAAGGGGACATCGAAGGCCGTGGCGATGAGTCTGGACTGCAACTCCCGCTACTGCTACCTTGACCCGTACATGGGCGGGGCGCAGGCCGTGGCGGAAGCCACGCGCAACGTGGCCTGTTCCGGCGCGAAACCTTTGGCGATAACCGACTGCCTCAATTTCGGAAGCCCGGAAAAGCCGGAGGTGATGTGGCAGTTCATACAGGCCATAAAAGGCATGTCGGACGCATGTATCGCGCTTGGGACACCCGTCGTTTCCGGCAACGTCTCTTTCTACAACCAGACTGGTGAGACGGCGATAAACCCGACCCCTTCCATCGGCGCGATGGGCCTGCTCGAAGACCATGAAAAGCTGGTGAGCCAGTATTTCTCCGAAGAAGGGGATGTGATAATCGTTCTTGGCGAGACGTTCGCCGAGATTGGCGGGTCGGAGTATCTTTCCGTCATCCACGGGCAGGAACGCGGCGCCCCGCCGAAGGTGGACCTGACCAAAGAAGCGGCTTTGCAGAAAACGCTTGTGGAGCTTGCGGACAAACGGCTGGTCAAATCAATGCACGACGTATCCGACGGAGGGCTTGGCGTGGCGTTGATGGAGTGTTGTTTCAAGCCGGGGACGTCGGCTCCGCTGGGGTTTGAGGTTTCACTTGCGACGAAACTGCGGCCCGACATTTTCTTCTTTTCGGAGAGCCAGTCCCGCGCCGTGATCTCATGCAACCCGGCGAAGGCTAAGGATATACTTGCTTTGGCGAAGAAAAACGGCGTCCCGGCCTTAAACGCGGGCAAGACCTCCAGCGGCGACGTTGAGATTATGGTTGGCGGAAGGGTTTTGGTGAAGACGTCATCGGCCACGCTTAAGAAAGCATGGTCGGAGGCCCTGCCCAAAATGATGAATTCATAAAACTGAAAGGAGCCATCAGATGCCCAAAACGTACAAAGTTATAAAGCTGGCCGGCACGTCGCCGGTGAGCTACGACGACGCGGTGAAAAACGCCATCGCCACAGCCCACGAGACATTGCGCGGGTTAAACTGGTTTGAAGTTCTGGAACATCGTGGCAGAATGGACGAAACCGGCAAGGTTGTCGAATGGCAGGTTGTTATGGAAGTGGCTTTCAAGATAGATAGAAAAGGCTAACGGGGCGGTGTCGCCGCAAAAAGGGGGTTGTGGCGACACCCTGCCCATTCCTCAACATCCATTCCTGGTTTTACTGCTCGGCGCGGGTGTTCTTCACTCCGCCGTCCTGCGTTGTCTCGAAGTAATTCGGGGCGAATAACAAGTCGCGCGCCAGGCCAGAAGATGTGTCAAACTTTTAAAGGTATAATGTTTATTTTCACCACCTGATTTTATACCCATCACACTTCACCGCCTGAACTATCGCAAGCTGTGGATATTGGCCTCCTTCCGAAAGAGACCTTTGTATAAATCCATCACGTTCGCAATATTGTCATTCTGAGGCCCTTCGAAGGACTCAGGGTAACTCCGTGAGGAATTGATCAGAGTTTGTCATTCTGAACGTAATGTCATTCTGAATGGAGCGTAGCGAAGTGAAGAATCCATCGGAAAAAATATTCTATTATACTTTGCTTCGGTCGAGAGCCTCCCTCAGGATGACAAAAAGAGCCCTGCCCCGGCGCCACTGCAAACTTACCCCGGCCACTTCCCTGTCGTTTTAGCCACGCTACAAGGCTCCGTCGCCGTTTCCGGCGTAAGCGTGAACGCAAACACGCTCGCGCCGACGTTGAACGAACATTCGCCCGCTCCCTGCCCCGCGCCTATGGTCACGCCGGAGCCGGTTATCGCCCCGTTTAGGAGGGCGCATGAGGATATCGCGGGAGGCGGAACCGTTTTGGTATGCACAGCGGCGTAGTTGACGGCGCAGGCCGAAGCCACTGCGCCCAGAACGCCGTCGGCAGTGGCGGCGCGGGCTTCCGCCTGAAGGTCAACGTATTTGGGAATGGCGACGGCGCTCAGGATTCCAAGAATGATAATGACCATTATCAGCTCGATAAGCGTGAAACCGCCCCTGCTGTTCATCATCTATTCTTGAATCGGTTTTTGATGGGGGATACAGTCACGAAAAACGCATCCGTTGTCCGGCCCGATCCCCTGTTTCATAAGGCCGGAATTCAGAAACAAAATGGCGGAGAAGGAGGGATTCGAACCCTCGGTACGGTTTCCCGTACACACGCGTTCCAGGCGTGCACCTTCAACCACTCGGTCACCTCTCCGCGAACTTGTCAGATTATAGCCTGAACCCCGCCCATGCGCCAATCTCCTTTTAACATGGAGTGGGAAAATAGAGCTTTATTGTCATTCTGAGCGCAGTGAAGAATCTCAACGAAAAAAAGAATCACACAAACCCATCTCCCTCTTTAATCCTATGCCCCAGCGTGTACGCATGGGCGGTCATGGCTGATTTATTCTCCGGTTTGACCTGGGTTATCACGACGGCTCCCTCGCTACAGGCTACGGTTATTCCCTCTTGCGAAAGGGCCAACACCGTTCCAGGCGCCCCCAACACCCCGCCCGTTTGTGTCACCCTTGCGAACAACGGTTTCACCGCAGAGCCGTTGAGGTGTGTCACCGCGCCGGGATACGGCGACAGGCCGCGTATCTTGCGCGACACTTCATTCGCCGGAAGCCGAAAGTCCACCCCGAATTCTTCCACCGAAAGTTTACGCGCATACGTCGCCAGCGCGTCATCCTGTTTTCGCGGCGCGATACCGCCATTACGGTAGTCCAGCAGAGTCTTCGCAATCAACTTCGCCCCGATAATCGCAAGCCGGTCATGCAATGATCCAACCGTGTCGTCGTCTCCTATCGGCGTCTCCACGCGGGAAAGCACGTCGCCGGTGTCCAACCCCTCCGCCATTATCATCGCGCAGACGCCTGTCACTTCGTCGCCTTCCAGTATCGCCCGATGGATGGGAGCCGCCCCGCGCCACCGTGGAAGAAGCGAAGCGTGAAGGTTTACCGGCGCGATTTTGGGTATGGACAATATCGAGACGGGGAGTATCTGCCCATACGCCACGACGACGATGTAATCTGGCGCGATATCGGCAAGCCGTTGGACGTTTTCCGGCTCCCGCGCCTTTATGGGTTGAAGGACGGGAATTCCAGCGGCAACCGCAACTTCTTTCACTGGCGAGGGCGATAGTTTTTTGCCCCTGCCACGCGGTTTGTCCGGTTGTGTGACCACGGCGCAGACATGGAAGGCGGGATCGTTTATCAACGCCTTCAAAGTGGGAACTGCGAAATCGGGAGTCCCCATGAACACTGCACGAACCGGTGCGGTCATCCCTTCACCAGCCGCGTTTGCTTTTGAACTTGAGCTTCAACCAGTCCCGCTTGAGCCTCGGAAGATGATCCCAGAAAATCACGCCGTCCAGATGATCCACCTCGTGCGCCACGCATCGCGCAAGCCTGCCGTTGGCTTGCAGTTCCTTTGCCGCGCCATCAAGCGATGTGTATTTCACCTTCAGCCAGGTCGGCCTGGGAACGTCATAATAAACTCCGGGAACGCTAAGGCAACTCTCCGCGCCGATATCTTCCCCGGCGGTCTCGGTTATGACGGGATTCACGAGCGTTATCGGCGCTATCCCCATGTATTCGATTTCCGACCCTGCGGGATAAACGACGACCAGCCTCAACGACACCCCCACCTGCGGCGCGGCCAACCCGATTCCCGGCGCGGCCAGCATCGCAGAGGTCATACCCTCGGCGAGGGCGCGAATTTCGTCCGTAACCTCTTTAACCGGGGCTGATTTTTTTAACAAAACCGGATCGGGCCATTTGAGTATCGTCGGCAGGACGGCTTTTCCATCCACCTGGGCTGTCTGTTTCATAGCTTTAGTATAAAAGGAAGGGCAACTCCGGGGCTACCATTTTTTGCCACATGATATGTAGATTGTAGTGCACATAAGACAAACCGGACATTTGTCCATTTAGCGAAGTCCTTTATTAAACAAGCCGTTCATGAATTTTTCATACGCGTATTTCATTGGCTCATACCTTGCATGTCACATTTTTGGCGGAGGAAAATTTGAAAGGGTTAAGCCATGGAAGAGAAGAAAGAGTCCGTTAAAAGCGTCGAGCAGATTTGCAGTCATTGCGGCGGGATACTGCGGTACTACCTCGGTTCGTGGTCGTGCATGATGTGTGGACGCGATGTCGGACACCAGTGCCGTAACTGCGCTCATCCACGACATGAGTTGAAGAAGACGGCGTAAGTCCGCCCGCAGAGAATTCAGAAGCGTGACAACCTGAGCGTGCGGAGCGCCTTAGCGCATCGTTAGTTTTGGGATGTTGCGG
>JADGAO010000139.1:0-4524 GCA_015231995.1 Nitrospinota bacterium
CTGCGTGCCGACGGGCATGAACACAGGCGTTTGGACGACGCCGTGGGTGGTTGTGAACGAGGCGAGCCTCCCCTTGCTGGAAGGGTCTTCATGAGTGATCTTAAATTTTAAATCCATGCTGAAGATTCTAATGTATGGGTCGAAGCGGAGAAAGAGTAAAGCGCAGAGGATTGTCATTATCCCGGATTCCGAAGTTGAACACGGGTGACTGAGGGAGGCCCTGCGACCGAAGGATCAAAGTAGAATTGAATATTCTTTTCGATGGATTCTTCGGCTTCGCCTCAGAATGACAATCCTGGCTCTGATAATGCAATATTGCGAAATGGCTGGTTCTTGTCCGGCGCCAGCGACGATTATTGACGGCAAAGCTTTCACGCCCAGCATGTTTAATACCAGTCCCGGTTATGGCATAATCAAAGTTCGCCTTTGAACGGCGAAACTTTCTTCATATAAATTCAATCGGCAAATACGGAACGAAACATGTTGAGACTTTTCATCGGACTTTCGGTGTTTTTCACATATCTGCTCATGGTGATGGGGAATATCGTCACCACCACAGGGTCGGGGCTGGCTTGTCCAGACTGGCCGCTCTGCTATGGGACTGTGATACCGCCCCGGCAATTGAATATCTGGCTCGAATGGAGCCACAGGCTTCTAGGTGGAACCACGGGTTTTCTGGTTTTGGCCAGCGTGATTACGGCATGGTTCACAAAGGCTCCGCGCGAGCAACGGTTGTTGACCACCACGGCGCTTGGCCTGCTTGGGGTGGGCGTGGTGTTCGGCGGGGTGATAGTGTTGATAGAGGCTCCACTGCTTCAGGGCGCGTTGCATCTGCTCGTGATTTCGTTCCACATCATGCTCTCCACCGTTATTTTCACGCTGATGATTCTGGCGTTCAAATCCACAAGCTCCGCTCCGGCCAAGCAGGAGGAGAGCTTCTATCCTGCGCTTCTGGCTATCGTGTTTTTGCAGGTGTTCATCGGGATTTTCGTGCGGTACGGCAAAGCGTCGCTGGCTTGCCCGGACTTTCCGTTATGCCGGGGAGCGTTGTTCCCCGACCTGGTGGATTTCAAGGTGACGATCCATTTCCTTCACCGCCTCATGGCTACGCTCATATTCCTGCTGGCCACAGGTTATTTCGTCAAGGCTCTTATGGCGAAGAAAGACACGTTCAACGCCTCCGTCACTTTCGGGCTCGTCCTCACACAGGCCACATTTGGCGTGGAGATAGTATGGACGGGGATGTTTTTGCCGTTCATCGTCCTTCATGGGGCGACCGGCTTTTTTACTCTCGCATGGCTTGTGTATCGTTCCTCGCCATACCTGCTGGGTTTGATATCCCGGCCTGCGCCCGCGCAGGCGTGATGACGCAAGCGGTTTAATTATTACCAGAAGCCCTGATATGTCTGTAGTGACTTGGCGCAAGGCTCATCGGTTTTTCGGTCTTGCGGTAACGGCGGTTGTTGCGGCTCTGTGCGTCAATGCCTCCGCCGTTC
Source organism: Nitrospinota bacterium (assembly GCA_015231995.1). Classification (GTDB taxonomy): domain Bacteria; phylum Nitrospinota_A; class UBA7883; order UBA7883; family JACRLM01; genus JADGAO01. The sequence goes on from JADGAO010000139.1 coordinate 1,497, forward strand.
ATGCCAGCCCTGGCTCGGCGGAGGACGGAAGGAAACTCTATCTGGCCCACTGTCAGCAGTGCCACGGGCTGGATGGCAAAGGCGACGGCTCCGCATCGGCGTATCTGATGCGCAGGCCGAGGAATTTCACCGAAGGGCTTTACAAAATCAAGACCAGCCAGACAGGCTGGCTTATCCCGCGTGACGAGGATATCTTCGGCGTTATCTCCAACGGGATGTCCAGTTCCGGCATGCCACCGTATGCAAACATCCTTACCGAGGGCGAACGCTGGAGCCTCGTTACCTATCTGAAAAGCCTCTCGGACGCATTCGGCTCGGAGGGAAATCCGCCCGCGCTCGATTATTCCAATCCGGTCGCCTATTCGCCGGATAGCGTTCAACGAGGCGAGAAGGTTTATTACCGGCTAAAGTGCGTGGAGTGCCACGGCCCGGAGGGAAGCGGCCCGGCCAGCAAGAATCTGAAGGACGATTATGGCGAGCCGATCTGGCCGAGGGACTTGACCAGACCCTCCACATTCATCGGCCCGTACACGCCGGAGGCGCTCTATTCGCGGGTGACGAACGGTATCCCGCTAACCCCCATGCCTCAACACGCCACAGTGGGCGGCGAAACCCTCTCCGCGCAGGATAGGTGGGACGTGGTCAATTACATAACCTGGCTCAAAGACGAAGCTGAGACGAAGCGAAGAAACTGGACGATTGCGTTTGCCGCCACGCTTGCAGTGGCGGTTTTCATCGGCAGAGCCTGGATAACAAGGCTGATTCGTACGATGGTGAACATCGGCAAACCAGTCCAGCGCGACTAGATGCAGGCGACACGGTGGGGCGCCGATTCACGAGTCGGCCCTACGCAATAAGACCTTTGCATAAGTCGTCGGTTCAGCAATATTTGACGCTCGGCGGGGTATTCTTCACCCCGCCGTCTTTGCTTATCCCGAATTCCGAAAGAGATTGTATTAGGAGTCCGAGGTGAAGAACACCTCGGACAGCAATAAGAGCGTTATGCAAAGCTCTCCCGCGCAATAAGCGCAACCCTGATTATTCCAGGAATATCTTGTAAAAAAGAAACCCGCATGTCCACACAAGGACAAGTAATGTGAATAGCGTTACAAACGTGAGCATCAACAAAGACGGGCACGCTATCGGGGTAACCAGTTTTTTTATTATGTCCGGGATTTTCATTTATTTTTATACGCCAGCCAGGATGGGAAATCCAAGCTTATTAATCGAACTCACTCAACATTTAGGCCCCAAGTATATAATAAAACCAGTTAAGCATAAGCCTGTTTTTGGGTATATGGCGATGCCTTTCGGAAGTTTCATAATGGCGGCGCTTTTTCTGGCCGCAATGGGGGCCGGTTGTGTCCAGGAGCCGCCTCATGCAAAGCCGTTGCGAATCGGCATTTCTATCCCATCCGATCTCGAAAAGCCGCTTCCAGATGAATATCCCCTGGCTTTTGCGTTTCTCACCGACCTTGTTTTGGCGGTTTATTCGGAAGACGCCGGGGTAGGCCTGTGGACAAAAACTGAGCCGCTTTACCCTGATCATCTAAGGTTGTTTCCAGCCTTCTCGTTCACCCAGGAGCGGGACGATGGTAAGACGTTTTATGCGGAGCTTAAGCCGAACATATTTTTCCATGACGGTTCCATCGCCACAGCCGATGACGTGGAATTTTCGCTCAACCGCTTACGGGATCGCAATTTCGCAGGCAAACGGGTCAAGTTCGCAAAACTATCCTCTCGATCCTTCACCCTCTCCAGCGACAGGCCGGAGTATTGGGAAAATATAATAGAAGTTCCGTTAAAAAAACGAGCCAGGGTCGAGGGTGGGAAGTCCATATCCGCAGGGCCATACATTATTACCGCAGTGGACAGGGAGCGCAGAAAGGTCAGCCTTAAAGCGTTCGAAAAATACGTCAATGGCCACCCTCTGGCTCATGAAGTGGAATACAGGTTATATAACAACTCCCAATTGGCGATGTTCGGTTTCATGTCGGATGAAGCGGATTTTATATGCGGGTTGAACCGGGGACAGGGAAAGCTGATCGGGAAGAATCATGGTATACGTGTCGTGGGTTATATAGCTCCGCAAATTTATATGCTTGCGTTTAATACCTCAAGCCCTCTGATGAATGATATTTTGCTTCGTAAGGCTGTGTCATTGCTGATGAATCGCCATGACCTTGTCGCCAATAGCGATTCGTTAGAAGGCGGGGCCATTCCCAGCCAATATCAATTCGCCATGAGCAACCCCGTGACAAATCCGCAGGCCGATCCGCCGTCTTTAGTGAAAGCGTTCAAACTGCTCCAACAAGCTGGCTACATACGTACAGCAAAAGGATGGGAGAAGAATGGAAAACCAATCAGGATATCCGTGGGACTCTTTTCGTCTCTTTCGGCCTATATCCCAGAAGCGAGGGTAATAGTCAGATGGCTTAACGACGCTGGGTTGGCGACCTCTTTTGAACTTGCTAAAGATGGCGATCCGGAAGTTCATAAAAGCTTCGATATTTTGTTTGGTTGGACGCTGGATCAAATGGAATTTTCGCAGAACCATATTATCTTTACGCCTGGCGAAAATATGTTCAACTCCACGGATCCATATCCAGAATCGCTTCTGGCTGGCGTGAAAAGCGCCGCGCTGACTGCCGGGAGTAAAGATTCCATCGTCCGCAAAATAGCGGATTTGAGCTACTCGGCCCCTCTTTTTTATCCGGTGGAATATTGCGCGGGGAGGGGCAATACGGGATATGAGGAGATGTTTTTCAGGTCGCCGATTGTATATTCCGTAATCACCCGCAACACCCCGCCCGCCTCATTGCGAGATACGAAAGAGCCTTCATAAATGGGCGATGTTCTCTGGTTTGGCGCGCTCTATGATGAGGAATCGCTCATCTTGTCATCCTGAAGGAGTCTGCGACTGAAGGATCAAGTTAAATAGAATATTCTATTGGATAGATCCTTCGCTTCGCTCAGGATGACAAGTATGTGTCATTCTGAACCCTTCGAAAGACTCAGGGTAAACTCC